>JBFKOL010000080.1:0-14461 GCA_041628815.1 Saprospiraceae bacterium
GGTAGAGAACTACCCGTCCGGGCGTTGCCCAGACGACCGAACCCGTCTTACTGTCAAAAGTTGCCCCGATAATGGCACACCCGGTGAAAACCGGCGTCGCAAAGCCGCGGGTCCTTGCTCCTTTCGCGCCCGGCCTCCGCCACGAAAGCCCCAAAGATCGCCAAGCTGCCGAAGGGCCACAGATCACTGAAACCTTTCGATATCGGAGGTGAATCATGAAAGCCTTATGTGTCGTTCCCCTGGTGATCCTCGGACTCCTGCTAATGGAGGTCCAGGCGGCCGCCGCTGCCGACCACCAGATCATCGGCAGCACGTCGACCCTGATCGCCAATCGCGTCCGCACCGAGTTCACCGTCCAGGTGGGAGATAACCCCCTCAACAAGGACGAAGCCACGCTCCTAGAAATCGAAAGCACCTCCAAAGGATTCCTCCCGTCGCGAATGACCACTGCTCAACGAGATGCGCAACCTGCATGGAAGCAGGGGCATGTCATCTATAATATAACGGAAGACTGTTTACAGTCCTACAATGGTACGGAATGGGAGTGCCTCACAGATGATCAAGTCATCGACACCTTTTACATAGCAGGGGATACACTTTTCATTTCCCTTGAAAATGATTCAGAAAATCCGAAAACAATAGATCTATCGAGTTACCTCGATGATATCAGCATATACAATGATAACGGCACCTTATCTGCCGATAGGACAGTAGCGACAGGAGGGAATACTCTTAACATCAGTCAAGGTTTGAATGTAACGACATTTAACCCATCAGGTACGGATTTAACTATCACAAGTACTGATACGGCGGATGTGAGTATTTCCTCCGACAGCGGAACGCTGGATATTTTCGTTACGCCTGGCGCAGGAGGGGACGCGATCATTGAATCGGCCTTAGGTACGAATGATCTGATCATTCGCAATGCAGATACGACCTCTGGCTCGGACTTAATGTTGGGAACCTCCAATGAAATTAAATTTACCATTTACACCACGGGACAATTGCATTTGGAGGAATACGGATTAGGCGCGTATGATGACACGTCACCTGCGCGCCTACTTTCCGTTCAGGCGGACGGCGATATCGTCGAAACACCGCTAACAGCAGTAGGAACCGATAACCAGGGTATTGATTCTTTGTCTATTGTGAATGATTCGTTGCTGATATCGCTTGACAACAATGCCGATATTAGCCGTTTAGATCTTTCGAGTTATCTGGATAACACGGATAATCAGCAATTGAGCCTTGTGGCCAATGAGTTAATCCTGACGAACGATGCTTCAAATGTCAATCTCTCTGCGTACCTCGATAACACGGATGATCAGGCCATCGACACGCTGAGCTTTTCTTCGGGCATTTTGAGCATCTCCCTAGAAGATGATGCACAGGCTGCCATGACGGTCGATATCAGCGGAGTAGATACAGACGACCAGGGTATTGATTCCTTGTCTATCGTAAATGATTCATTGCTTATTTCGCTGGAAGATAATGTATTGATCAGTCGTGTAGATCTATCGGCTTACCTGGACAACACAGACGACCAAAATGCGGCGGAAGTAACGGTCAATACATCGGCTTTTGATCAAAACCTCAGTGCAGCCGATAGCACCGTACAATTGGCGCTGAACACCCTCGATGAATTGGTTGGAGGAGCAGCTTTGGACAGCTCAATTTACAACAGTGACGGCACCTTACAAGGGAACAGAACCGTTACTTTGGGAGGCAATAGCCTGACATTTGATGGGGCTACGACCGGCGATGTGATCATTGAATCGGATGGGGACGTCGGAATAGGCACCACCACCCCTGCAGCCCGGCTCGAAGTGGCAGGTGGAGCCGTCAGGCTTAGCGCGTACGACTCTTCGGTAACAACTTTTGTGGACACACTGGCAGTTTATATGCTTGGAACGGATGGCGAAGGCGATGTTGTTCAAATGAATACAGCCAAGAATTCGAGATGGTTTTATGCGCCTGCAGTTACAATCGATGCCAGCGCAACTGCTACAGGACAAACAATAGACCTTCATCAAGAATACGTGAATCAATTTACCGCACCATTGGTGAAAAGCCCGGGATCGCCGTCTCAAATTCCCTATTACCAACAAGATGAATTGTATTATATGATCACTAATTATGACAATTCCGTTCTTGGTAATGTTTCTGTCGATGCTGCCGGAGTCATGACCTACGACATTGTCAGTGTACCTTTCGATAATTATACGGTGATTACTGTTGTCTTCCTTATTAAGTAAGTTTCTATCGTTGTTTATCTAAATCCTTTTGACGAAAAAAAAATGGGTCGTCGACTCATTGAACATGCATAGGATATTATTGAGAATAGAACTGCATAATCATTCAGTGGAATAAATCAGGACATTCCACAGGGATAATCAAGTTAAAAAAACAACTCGGAGCCACCTAGTTAGATGAAGATCTCGTCTTTGACAAAAACACATTATGTTTATTTTTAATGTGTAAATTTGTCATTTAGAGATATTTGTCCTTATCTTGCATTCCTGGTCGGATTTTACATGACCATTGACCAACACTTGCGCATTTCTCGATAGAACCTGGATTTGAAATGCGTCCGAAAACCGAAGGAGCTCACCTCTTTTTGATATGGGCCTTCATGGCCCTATTTGCCTGTCAAATGACAGCGCAGTGTCCCGACAAGCTATGGGATGCGTCCAATATGGGTTCTGCCTATGTTGACGGTCGTGGCAACAAAGCCATATACGGCAATTTCACAAATCTCGCAGCATCTCAGTATGTCAACGATGGGCGGCTTTATCTTTTTGGCGACATAAGAAACAATGGACATATTGGTGATGGTTTTGGACAGGAATACATTTACACCTGCGATAGCATCATCACCGTCATTTCAGGCAACGGCACAACAGAATTTAATATCCTGGATGTAAACAATACGGGTGGTGTCGATTTGAAAAAAGAAATGATGGTCAAAACGAGGCTAAGATTCAGCAATGGTATCATCCACACCACACGGTCACTACCAGGAGAACGCGTAACGTTCCTGAACGGCGCAACGCACCTTGCAGCCTCCGATACAAGGCATATCAATGGTACGATTAAAAGAGTAGGACAAGGGCCCTTTGTATATCCATTGGGTGATGGAGATCACCTGGCCCAACTCAAAGTACGAGGCTTTTTTGGAAGCGATGAGTTTGTTTCGGCGTATTATTCGAGAAACCTGAATGTATTCGAATGGCTTGCTCCAGGGATTTTTCATGTTGATAGCATGGACTTTAATATAATCGATGTTCAACCTCATGAATTTTGGACGTTGGAAGGAACAAGACCAACGGAAGTGACACTTTATTGGACTTCCTACAGTGAGATCCACAACCTTGTTAACGATATCAACGATTTGGTGGTAGTAGGCTGGAAAGACGGAAAATGGAGGAACCTGGGAAAAACTGACCTTGTTCAGGTATTTAATACAGGCACCATAACCTCAAGGAACATCATTCCGAACGATTACGAGGCACTGACTTTTGGCGTGGCTGATACCGATGGTGACGGCATTGCCGACTCCCAGGACGAAGATCCGTTTGATCCGTGTAATCCTATGCCGACCATTGAAGCATGCACGGATAGAATTTGTGTTGAGCTTAACGCATCTGTATACCTAGAAGGGGCGCTTATGAGCGGAGGTATTGGAAGATACGGAGACAAAATGCGGGCCGCTTTACAAGGATTTGGATATTTGCCTGGACAGATTCCTCAAACACTACTAGGTGTTGCAACCGATGCGGGACAGCCGTATTTTGTAGATCCATGGCAATATGACGGTTCCGAAGGGCAGGAATTTGATGAAATTAATGACGGCCCAGATGCAATTCCCTATGCGCAAAACGCCGTCGATTGGGTTCTTGTCAGCCTGCGATCTTCACCTCAGTCGACATCAACGCTATGTCGTAAAGCAGCATTATTGCTCGACGACGGTACTGTCCAGTTAACGGAGTTTTTTGATTGTTGCAACCTTGTTGATACAGCGTTTTATATTGTCATCGAGCACAGAAATCATTTACCAGTAATGTCGCATGAACCCGTCGTCGTGACTGATGGCACTTTGACTTATGATTTCAGGACGCAACAGTCCTATCAGGTCCTGTTGGGTTATGGTCAGAAAGAAGTCAGGCCGGGTGAGTTTGCAATGTATGCAGGCAATGGAGATCAAATCACATCATTTGAATCACCGACCGATATCAACACGAATGATGTCACCTTGTGGGCAAGAGACAATGGAAAACACAGTGGGTACTATTTCCAGGATTATGACCTCAATGGAGATGTCAACGTGCATGATAAAGCCATATGGCTGCTTAACAATGGGGTTTTCACCGATGTTCCCAGGTAATTTTTGAGCTATATTCGACGTTTACACAAAAAAAATGGACACAATGATGTTAAAATCATAATTTTTGTGTCATTTGGATGTTGTAACCCTGAACATAGTTCGTAACCTTTATGCATTGTGAGCTACTACAGTTAAATGCTTCTCGCTTGCGTGGTGCTTTTTTGCTCCTCTTAACCATCCTTGTATCGCTGACTTTTCTCCGAAGCGAAAAGGATGTTATGATGACCACCATTATCTTGATCAACAGTGAAGCCGTATTGGTCGACCTGGATGAACGGGGAGAGATATTGAATCAACATATCAGAGTAAGCGATTACTTTACTTCCAGTCAGTCCCACGAAACATTGGTTAGAAGATCTATTAACAGGATGAAGGGACTTTCATCTGCAGATCAAAAGCCCCAAACAGTTGAACCAAAAGGTGATTCTTTCGAAGAAGTATGGGCGAGCAAAAGGCTGAAGTCCTCTTTTACAGTATGCACGGCCCATTATCTCGTCACAGGAACTGAATGTCCGGCTGAGGATTTAACTGACCAACATGATCTACGCTCGAATCAAGCTTTTGTGAATTCTGCAGGTGCAGCACCGGGGACGCCACTGTCAAATCAGGTGGAACGATTGGATACTTGGTTTTTCCTCCCTGACCGGAAAGCTCGACTGAAATCACCCTACCTTATTACTTAGTTTATACTTAAATGGGCTATCCCGGGCCATTCCCGATGGCCAAAGGGCCTGTAATATCCGCCCTGATTGCCCTCAAAACGATGAATGTTAACGCCGCAATAAACATATTACATATTTGTTTAATATGTATTCCTTTCTTACATTTGTAGTTACCTCATCCCTGTCTACCAGCCTGGAGTGGCCTTTATGGCTCTAGCCCAATAACATCCTAAAGCTAAGAAAATGATAAGAATAGCTGCCATCACGCTATTTCTGTTGAGTGCTACTTGTGTTCTTCTTAAATCACAGCCTCCAAGTTGTTCAGATACGTTCATCTACAGTGATGTACTTTTTGTCGTAGACAACTCTGGAAGTATCAGCGATGCAGAATACAGTAGTTTTCAAAGCATAATGGTACAAACAGTAGCCAAAGTCAGAACCAACTGTCCCAATGCAAACGTGGCGATAGTGCATTACGGCGGCGTACGTGGCGACAGCACAATCATAGAATATGATTTTTCAACCGATCCAATACCATCAATCAACAGGCAGTTTTGTATTTCAAATCCATTCAGTACATGTGTCAGCGGTGATGACCTCAATGCGACCATAGGAAATATCATGACTTTTTTTACCAATGGCGACCTGAATCTGACACCAGGTAACAGGTTGAGTGTGGTGATCATGACCGATGCATTTGGGGGGGAAGTGGGACCATGTGATTTTGATAATTGCTCTGCAATAAGGCCATATACCAACATGGATATCCTCAAATCAAATTATGACGCAAATGTTCTTGTGGTCGGAGTAGAACCCGATGCGGATGCAGTGGAATTGGCTCCATATGCTTCAGTCGGAGGCAGCTATACAGGTCTTTTGAACAATGATTGTACCGGGACTTTTGATGATTGTATCTTGCCCCGGCAATACATTCCCATCCAATTTGCCGATGATGTCAACATGGCATCAGACTCTATTGCCAATTCGGTTCAATGCCAGGTGATCATGATCCCGGGCATAGGGGTCAGCGCTGGCGCTGATACGACCATATGTGACGATGGAAGCGGCATAGCAACCTTGATGGCTACACCAGAAGGAGGAACAGCACCTTTTTTCTATGAATGGGACAATGGACTAGGACTGGGTTCGACCAAAAATGTATCACCAACCGTAACTACCACATATACAGTCACAATCACAGACGCCAATGATTGTCAGGAAACCGACCAGGTGACTGTTGTCGTTGAAGCTTGCGGACCTGACTGTACGGATGACTACATATACAGCGATATTCTTTTCTTGATTGACAATTCGGGCAGCATTACGGATGCCGAATACGCAAGTTTTCAATCCATCATGGCGATGACCATGAGCAAGGTGCAATCGTCATGTCCTTCTGCCAGGGTGGCCGTTGTGCACTACGGAGGTGATTTAGGCGACAGCACCATCATTGAACACGATTTTACCAACAGCCCCATAACTACAATAGATCGACAGTTTTGTGTATCCAACCCATTTGGAACCTGTGTGAGTGGTGATGACTTAAACGCCGCCATGGGTAATGTCATGAACTATTTCCAAAATGGTGATCTGAACCGACTACCCCAGAACCGGTTATCAGTCGTTGTCTTCACCGATGCTTTCGGAGGAGAAGAAGGTCCGTGCGATCTTATCAACTGCTCTGCCATAAGACCTTATACGAATGCGGGAATACTCAAAACAAACTATCAGGCCAACATACTTGTAGTTGGCGTAGAACCCGATGCGGATGCAGTAGAACTGGCGCCTGTGGCATCTGTCGGAGGACATTATACCGGTTTGATGAATAACGACTGCAGTACGGCAGTGGACGGATGTACCAGGCCAAGACAATACATTCCCATTCAATTCAGTGATGACATCCAAATGGCATCAGACTCGATTTCAAAGGCGGTCGAATGCACGGTCATAGTAATACCCAAAATAGCAGTAGAGGCAGGACCGGATCAGACGGTCTGTGGCAATCTTGGAGAGTCGGCCAACCTGTCGGCCGAAGCGAGCATCGGTCCTCCGCCATATACCTTTGAGTGGAGCCATTCCCTAGGTTTTGGTCCTAACAAAACGGTAACCCCGGTAGCAACTACCACTTATTACGTGACAGCAACGGATGCCAATACCTGCACGGCCGTTGACTCCGTGACGATAATTGTCCAGACGTGTGATGACTGTATCGCCGATGCGGGACACCCATTGCCACATAATGAACTCTGTCTCGTCAACGGATCGGCACAACTCTATACGGATGAAAATATCGGTATCGTAAAACCATCTGGGTTTGAAGAAATTTATATCCTGACCGATGAAAATCTGACCATCATAGACTACAAAATAGGCAAAGGCTCTTTCAACGTTAACAAGACGGGACTGTACCGCATACATACCCTGATAGCAGAAGTAAATAACAAGGCCAGCAGCGACTTTCTTGATCTGAGCATCATCAAAAAAGGCTCATCCAATTTATTCGTGATTGTTAATTGTATTGAACAACACGATATCTGTGTGGATTTCGACTTTCCAGGGCGGGTACACCTTGTGCATGGCCCGGACCACATGATGTGCATGACTTTCGAAAATTCGATCAACCTGTGCTCTGATGGTATAGACAATGACAATGATGGGCTCGTAGACTGCGCAGATGATGACTGCCACGAATTGATTAACTGTCTCGAGAACACCTTGATAGCATGCAATGACCTCTTTGATAATGACAGGGACGGTCTGGTAGACTGTTATGATCCAGACTGTTTCCAGTTTATTAAATGCTTCGAACGTGATGAACAGTGTGGCGATGGCATCGACAACGACGGAGATGGATTGGTCGACTGTGCCGACAACAGTTGTTCTGGTTCGTATTTATGCGAAGAAAAAGATGCCTTTACATGCCTGGATGGACGTGATAACGACAGTGATGGTCTCATAGATTGTGAAGAACCTTCTTGCAAGAAATTTTTGGTTTGTGCTGAATACAGTATTGAAGCGTGCAGTGACGGCATTGACAACGATTTCGATGGACTGGTGGACTGTGCCGATGGGGACTGCCAGAAGATATATGCCCAAGTCTGCGTCTGGAAGGAACAGTCCGGTGATTTCTGTAGTGATGGGCTGGACAATGACGGCGACGGCTTAATCGATTGCCAGGATCCCGATTGCGGATTTTCAAAATTGCTTGCACTACAGCCTTCCTTCCAGGATTTTGTTGAAATTTCAGGGACAAGCTGCCCCAACAATGATGACGGCACCATCGGAATCGCTATGCCGGCAACGGGTTTGTCATACATATATAGTATCGACGGCGGAGTAAGCTTCCATCAGAACTCACTTTTCACCAGTTTGACTCCAGGGACCTACATCGTAGCTGTCGGTATTTCTGAAGACTGTTTCATTACGACGGCAGTCGTTGTAACCGAAGAAATATGCCCGGAGATTTGTGACAACGGAAAGGATGACGACAAAGATGGCTTAACCGATTGCGATGATCCCGACTGCGGTCTGCAAGAGTTGTCAGATCCCATCATCAGCCATGCAACTTGCCCTGATAATGACAATGGAAGCGTTCTGATATCCTACGCTTCAGGCACTGGGACAACATCAGATGTCACATATAGTCTCCAGGGTGGACCTGCAAAAACCCTTGGTTACTACAAAAACCTCTCTCCCGGGCAGTACATTGTTACAGTAAGAAACACCAAAGGTTGCAGCGAAGATGTGGCATTCACCATTGAGGGTGATGAAATCCCCGAGATCAATGATATTCTAATCCAGCAACCGGAATGCCCTGGACTGGACAACGGGTCTGTCATGATTGTCATGCAAAACGCAGCCTTAGGCTATCACTACAGCATTGACGGAGGAAAAAGCTATCAGGCCAACAGAACATTCGAAAAACTTTCGCCAGGCACCTATCAGGTGGTTGCCGTATCAGATGACGGATGTACGGCTACTTCTGAGTTCACGATCGAGGACAAGGAATGCATTGAAATTTGCGACAACAATTTTGATGATGATGGAAATGGACTGATAGACTGCGATGATCCTAAGTGTGGTTTTGTTGAGAATGGCTCTTATTTTTTCAAGCTGGCACAAGGAAACGGACAAGATGCCACTATCTTTTTATCGAGCTCTGCCGAAGCGCTGAACTTTGGGGAGACCGACTACCTGCTCACGCAAGCCTGGACAGATTTTGCCAACGGTAGTCCGGAAAACGACGCTCGTGTCTTGATAGGCTTTGAGACCGGAAACGCAGTTACCCAGGGCCCAGGAATTCTTTCGAGTGCTGTCCTCACCTTGTATCACAATGCTGAATATTTATTTTCCAATGGAGGGAGGTTTGGAGAAAACGAGTCTACCGTTCACCTGATTACCGCGCCTTGGCAGGAAGATCAGGTGACCTGGAGCAACCAACCCGGACACCTTGGAGAGCCTCATGCTGTAATACCCAAGAACAATGAATACACTAAAATTTCTGTCGATGTTACAGAACTGATCGATTTCATTCGCAAGGAGCAAATGCCATTTTATGGGTTCCTGCTCAAACAGAAGACCGAGGACCCATACCACTCTATGGTCTTTGCTTCTAAAGAATACGGGGAACCATCAAAGACGCCAGAGCTTAGTATTGAACTGATAAGCGAATTAGATGTCATAAATGCCACGTGTACCTCACCGGGTCTTGTCCGATTCAACCAGGATGCACCTGGATGGCAATTCAGCCTAGATGGCACCGATTTCCAGGAATCACCGGTCTTTGAAGAGGTACCAGCGGGAATCTATACAGGCTATATCATCAATGAAAACGGATGCGAAAAAAGGATTCAATTTTCTGTTGGCAGGCCAGCATGCGTGGAAATTTGCGACAACGGGATCGATGATGACGAAGATGGTATGATTGATTGCATGGATGACGATTGTACCATGGGTATTGACACGCTTGATTGGCCGTTAATGGTTACGGGCGCCACTTGTCCGACCAATGACAATGGAGTCTTGGAAATTGATATTCTGAACAACGGTTATGAGTTCAGTCTTGACGGGAATTCATACACGGCCCTTCCAAGATTTGACAGCTTAGCACCTGGAGTATACACCTTATTCATACGCAACTCAAAAGGCTGCATTAGTGAAAAGGAATTTGAGATTACAGAAGAAGAGTGCATCGAAATTTGTGGAAATGGCATTGATGATGACGGAGATGGACTGACGGATTGCTTAGACGAGTATTGTGGCATACAGCTGGATTCACTACAAATTGGAACCGTCATTATCGACGCATCATGTCCCGCACTGGACAATGGAGGTTTTGAAGTGATCAATGTTGACCAGCAATTTACCTATAGCATCGATAACGAAAATTATCAGGACCAGCCGGTTTTTATAAACCTCGTTCCGGGTATCTATACACTTTATATCCGCAATGAGTTTTTATGTGTTTCAGAAATGCTGGTAGAGATAAATGGAGCGGTATGCCAGGAAATATGTAACAATGGAACAGATGATGACAATGACGGACTGGTTGACTGCAACGATCAGGATTGCTCTGACGATGCTGCCTGCAATACAGCTGGATTTACCTCGAACCTGACTGTTTTCCTTCAGGGGGCCTATAATCCGGATAATGGTCAGATGACTACTGAACTCAACAAAAACGGATACCTTCCAGGTCAGCAGCCGTCGACATTCTTTGGGACTTCAACACCAGCGGGCCAACCCTACAATTCGGCTCCTTGGTTCTATGAGGGAAATGAGGATATTAAAACCAGCAAAAGTAAAAATCCTGAAGCGCAGTACGACCCGGATGTAGTGGATTGGCTTTTGGTAAGCTTACGGTCGGGGACCTCCGTTGATTCAGAAAAATGGCGCGGTGCCGCATTGCTCTACAATGATGGATATGTAGAATTATTGAAACCACTAAACCTCAAAGAAATTTCAAAAGAGGGATACTACGTGGTTATTGAACACAGAAACCATCTACCGGTAATGTCGCGACGCAAAGTGAAGATAGAACAGGGCAAGTTGACTTATGATTTTTCAAAAGAAGATTCATTCAATGCCCTTATAGGAATTGGGCAAGTACAAATGGACGATGGAAAATACGCCATGATCGCAGGAAACGGAGAATTGATCATAGAATTGTCTTCTGATATAGACATCAACGTCAGGGACTTCAATTGCTGGCTGTTTGGAAATGGCCTCAATTCAAGCTACTTTCTGGAGGATTATGATTTGAATGGGGATATCAATATCAAGGATAGGATCATATGGGAGTCCAATAACGGAAGATTTTCTACCATTTCGACCAAATAACAGGTCAGGCAGTTTCGAACTCTTCCTCTTTATCGGAAGCGACGAGTCTGTTTTCTGAACTATGGATGAACTCCTGCCTGTTCCTGTAAATATCCATGGCAAGATACAATGCCTGTCTCATGGATCCTTCATCAGCCTTGTTGCTCCCGGCGATATCGAACGCAGTACCATGATCCGGAGAGGTTCTTATTTGGGACAGGCCTGCCGTGTAATTTACTCCACGGCCGAATGAAAGCGTTTTGAAGGCAATTAATCCCTGGTCGTGATACATGGCTAGTATGCAGTCAAATTTTCGATAACTCTGGCTGCCAAAAAACCCATCTGCAGGATAGGGGCCGCTTGCCAAAATACCTCCTTTCTTGGCTTCTATAATGGCGGGCCGAATGTGCAGGTTTTCTTCATCGCCAATCTGGGACTCTTCACCCGCATGCGGATTCAATCCAAGAACGGCAATTGTCGGTCTTTCAAAACCGAAATCTTGTTTAAGGGTATGATTCAAGCCTTTTATCTTGTTAAGTACAAGCTCCTTAGTAATCAAGGAGCTGACAGTACCGAGCGGCACATGTGACGTGACCAGTCCAATACGCAAGTCATCCGCCACCATCATCATGGTAACTTGTTGATCGGAAGATAGTTGTTCAGCAAGAAACTCGGTGTGTCCCACGTAGGGAAACTCTGCCAATTGCATGGCTTGTTTGTTGATGGGTGCCGTGACCAATGCATGAATTCTACCGGCCTTGAGATCCTGAACGGCATGATCAAGGGCGATGTACGCAAACTGGCCTGCCTCCTTGCTGACTTTGCCTAGGGAAATATGAACAGGCTCCTGGACACAGTTTAGTACGTTGACTTTGTTGAAAACAGCTTTTTCTACGCTTTGAATCGATACAAAGGAAAAATCGGACTCTTCCACTACATTCTTATGATACCCTATGGATTTCGATGATCCGTAAATGATAGGCGTACACTGTTTGAGCAACAACTCGTTGCTGAGCGCCTTAATTATAACCTCCGGGCCAATTCCGTTGACATCACCAATACTGATTCCAATTTTTGTTTTGCTCATGATATACAATAGAACGACGAAGATAAGGCTTTAAGTCAGGCAATAAAAAACATCTTCTTTCAGTCTTTACACTCTACATTTGCACCATTCTACAGGCAGCTTTTATTGAATCACACAAAATATCTTGAAACCTAAAAAATCATTCGGTCAGAACTTTTTGGTCAGCGAAGCCATATCTAAGAGGATTGTCGACACCTTTTTTGAGAAGGAGAAAACTGGACGCGTGTTGGAGGTCGGTCCGGGCAAAGGCGCGCTGACAAAATATATTACCAATTATGAAGATGTAAAATTCAAAGCTGTAGAAGCAGACAAGAACATGTCTAGCTACCTGTTAAGCAATGGCATTATCTCCGGCACACAACTCATAAACAAGGATTTCTTAAAAATGTCGCTGGACAGGATATTTGAGGGAGAACAATTTTCGGTGATCGGCAACTTTCCTTACAATATCTCCTCCCAGATATTGTTCAGGATTGAGAAATACAAGGACCTGGTACCTCTTGTCGTGGGAATGTTTCAAAAGGAAGTCGCCCAAAGAATTACATCACCTGAAGGCAGCAAGTCCTATGGTGTCATTTCCGTGCTCTTAGGTACGGCGTTTGATTCAAAGATTTTGTTTCATGTCAAACCAGGCAATTTTTTCCCTGTGCCCAAGGTTACCTCAAGTGTAATAATGCTTGAGCGAAAAGAGGATTTTCATCTGAGTTGCAATCCCGGGCTTTTCAAGTCCATTGTCAAAGCTTCATTTGGACAAAGAAGGAAAATGTTGAGAAATTCCCTGAAACCTTTTCTCAAGGATTCGGATTTATTATCACTGAAAATCATGGAGAAACGACCAGAACAGTTGAGTATTGACGACTTTTGCTCTCTGACAGATCAAATTGAAAATATTTAGGATGAACCTGGAAGAAAAAATAAATGCCGACTTAAAAACGGCAATGAAAACTAAAAACCAAGCCGCCCTAAGAGGCATAAGGGCAATAAAAGCGGCTATTCTACTTGCCAAAACAGACGGTACAGGAAGAAAGCTTGATGAAAAGGCTTCTATCAAGCTGCTGCAAAAGCTGGTCAAACAACGACAGGATTCGCTTGAAATCTACACCAAGCAAGGTCGCGAAGACCTGGCATCGATAGAAAAAGAAGAGATAGAGGTCATTCAAAAGTATCTGCCCGAACAAATGAGCGAATCCGAACTAAAAACAGTACTTGAAGAAATTGTACGATCATCGGGTGCCGATTCCATGAAAGACATGGGTAAAGTGATGGGTATGGCCAATGCTAAACTGGCGGGCAAGGCGGATGGTAAAACCATCGCTTCCATCGTAAAAGAATTGTTGAGTTAATAAATGAATACTATGTTGAAATATATATGGCCTGTAGTATTCCTCATGTTGGGATGCAAGTCGAGCCAGGTGGTCGTAAACGAAAGTTTACCAACAGAGACCACGGATGAAATGGATCGCGAGGTGGTTGTTTCCTCACCCGAAGACGAAGAAACTGAGTTCAGGATATTGGATGAACTTACAGTAACAGCACCAAGAGGGTTTGTTCTACCCAGGTACAACCCCGCAGCCAAAAGAGATTTTGACTTGATCCATACCAGCCTGGAATTGAGGTTCGACTGGGTCAACGAACATGTGATCGGCACGGCAGATCTCATTTTAAAGCCTTATTTCTATCCGCAACAATCACTTGTGCTGGATGCTAAAAACTTCGATATCATCAATTTGATGAAAACCTCTGGTGAAACCATGGATTTCGACTATGATAACGAAAAAATAACCATTAATCTCGATGGCACCTACAGCGCAAGTGACACCTTGTATGTAACCATAGATTACATTACCAAACCCTCAGAGGGTGGTGAGTCAGGGAGCCAGGCCATTACATCCAACAAAGGGCTGTTTTTTATCAATCCACGCGGCGAGGAAGCCAACAAGCCACAACAGATTTGGACTCAAGGAGAAACGGAGCACAATTCCCGATGGTTTCCGACCATCGATAAACCCA
>JBFKOL010000081.1:0-14288 GCA_041628815.1 Saprospiraceae bacterium
AGCGGCTGGTGCTCGATCTGATGTACGCTGACGGCGCCCTGGATAACGTCGCCTACCAGGTGGCGCTAGCGGAGGCGATTTCCCTGGCTCCGCTGGTAACGCCGGACCAGGCGGCAGCCAGCAGGACATAACTGGTCAATTTTTTCAGATCGGTGCCTGGTATCGCGTTGGCAACAAGGCGGATGGTGGAATTATTTCTGACGCCATTATCATTTCCAGCCGCTTCGATTTCAACAACTACGGCATCGGGTTTAGCTACGACTACAATGTGTCTAACCTGAGCGCTGCTGCCACGGCCAATGGATCCTTTGAATTGTCGTTGACATACTTGATATGCGGTGATTCTGTAAGGGGTGTTTACTGCCCGACTTTCTGATAAAAATGGTTATAGTTTAGGTTAACTTTCGAAGCGTTAGAATCCGGAATCCTATCAACCGGGTCATAAAAATGTTCGATATTCGGTTTGTATTATTCTCTTGGTGCATGGGTCAACACTTTTAAGCATAGTCTTGCTGCAACCTGTAAAAAGATTTTTCACGCCTCGATTCGAAGACTCTCAGTTCGCCGCCAAAGACTTTCGCCGACGGAGGCTTTGGGCTTCTCATCTCGGTTTACTCCGCTGCGCTCCGGTCTCCTGCAACCTGGCATCGGTTCTTCCTTAGCTTCTCCAGGACTTTTTATTGACTGTTTTTCAATCTAGTGGAAACCACTAGGTGCTTTGTGTTCTATTTATACTATCTTTTCGGTTGCTCCCATGACTTTATTATTCAGACCATCACAAACCACAATAGATTACTATGTTTGGAAACAACTCAAAAAATGAACAAACTTCTATGAGTGCTATCAGCCATGATTCGTCAGCCTCGGGTGTCAACAGTTTGGGAACAGGTACGCGCATTGTTGGTGATCTTACGGCCAATGCAGACTTGCGTCTCGACGGAGAACTGGAAGGGAACTTGAAGTGTACGGGAAAGCTTATCCTCGGTCCAAAAGGGATTATTAAAGGTGAAATAGACTGCCAAAATGCCGTTATCGAAGGAACGATCAATGGTACCGTGAGGGTAAAGGAATTGTTGCACGTAAAAGAATCAGCACAGATAACCGGCCAGATACTAACTTCTAAACTGATGGTTCAGTCGGGTGCCGTCTTCAATGTCAAATGTGAGATGGGTGGCCAGAAGGTCGCCGCCCAAAAGATAGGCCAGGTAAAGAGTGCCTGATCAAAAATGGCTGAAAAAAAGCCACCGGGCTACGAATATCTGAAGTATACAGGCCTCGCATTCCAGATGTTTTTTACGCTTCTGTTGGGGTGGCTAATCGGTGACTGGGTCGATGGTCTACTGGGTCTCGACAAACCTGTTTTTGCGCTTGTTTTATTAATCTTATTTTTAGTAGGATTTTTTTATAAGCTGATCAGGGATTTGTCCGACCATTCAAAATGACATTCAGTTTATTTCTCAAACATCTTGGCCTCCTATCCGCAATCTTGTTATTGCTTGCTTTTTTAATGACAGGGATGCGCCTGAATCATACTTTATTTTCACTCTATGCCTTGGGCGTCGTGTGCTTCAATCTATTCAGTATTTTCATATTCTTTTACGGGTACAATACTTCCAAGAGCGACAGGGTCTTTTCTTTCAACAACGTAGTATTGGCGTCCTTTTTGATCAAGCTTCTGATGTCGATAGGCTTTCTTTTGATCTTTGAAAAGCTATTTCATCCGTATAGCGATGACCATATTTTCCACTATATACTCATCTATGTGGTATACACGGTATACGAAGTATATTTTCTTACAAAGCTGGCGCGGGCAGACTACGCGGACTGACCAGTAACTGTATCACAGGTAGTTTTGCTCAAAAAATGCGCGGTAGGTCCTCACACTTTTGGCTTTGATGATCTCGCGGTAATTCTTTTGATTCACGGAAAAAGACTCGAAAGAATACTTCTTGGAGTCGATGAATTCATCTTTGCGTTCCGTAGCACGTGTGAAATAATTCATGGACTCATCCTTGTCTTTAAACCTCCTTATTAGGATGAGATGGGTTTTGTTTTCCTGGTTGAGATAAATGCTCGTTGACCTGAGTCTGTCGGCGTTGTGGTATTTTTCGTTGTACCTGTTGATTTGTTTTTTCACTTCATTTACATCCGGTCCTGAAGCATCGTACAGAATCACGATGATGTAATGCAACTTGCTGTCTTCAACCACAAAATTCTCAAGTGCTTCTGCGGGAATTTCACCGCCAAATGTCTCGCCATCTCCCCTTAAGAACCTCAGCATTTCGCGAGCATAGGTCTGCTCAGGAGTGTTGTTGTGATTCAGACTGACACCCCGCAAAGCGTTGACGTAATCATCTTTACCTTTCAGATTACCAATGCACATAGCTGTCAAAAGATCGTATTTCGCTGTCATCTTGTGGTTGGTGCCAAACTGTTCTTTGGCATTCTGCAGGCGCGTATAGGCCTCTTGGTATTCTCCGGCGTCAAAGAGCTCATAAGTCTGATCGTAGTAAACCTGGATACGTCGCGCTTCGGTCATCAGCACATTGTCCCCTGTAGGATTTTTCAGGTAAACGGCATAGTCGGATCCAGGAAACTCGTCCAGTATTTTGTTGAGATACAGGTCCGCTTTGCTTGGTTCGGTGAGGTCCAGGTAGTTGAGGTAAAGGTAGAAATAAGCTTCAACCCGGTGGGTGGTATTCGGATAATCAGCCAGCAGGCCAAGCAGTACCTCATTCGATTTGTCAAATTTCTCGATGTACGTGCGGAATCCTGTACCCAGTTCGAATGTTGCCTTTTCAAGCCCTTCCAATATCTTCGATTTTTCTTCTTCCGTGCGCGGCACTCCCCTTAGAACGCGCTCTATTTCTCTTTCCATTTCAGCATCGCTGATGAGCACAACTTCCTCTTCTTCTTCAGTTGTTTCCAGGATACTGCTTGTCCTACTGGACCTACGCCAGTCGTCTTCGAGAGGCCTGTCACCCCAGCGCCTTATAAAGTCCTGGCGCCCCCTTTGCAGCGATGCCTGGTTGTACGCAAAAAATTTACTGTTTCCGGAAATGACTGTCGTCGTTGTAGAAAAGCCACCGGTCGACTCCTCCTCCTTCGCTTTTTTCAAGGCAGCCTCTTTCTCGACGATGGCCCTGGCATAGGCGTTCAAATCTTCCTGGGACAGGCTGCCGAGATAGAGCAGGCTGTCATTTTGTTCGATGATAGCGAGGTTGCGGGCTATTTGCTCGAGGTTGCGGGCATTGCTGGCGACGATAGGATGCCTTTCATCGGTTGAGGCCATCAAGGTAAGCGTACTGTCATAGTACAATTTGGCCTCCTGGTATCTTTCGCGCCCGTAGAACAAATTGGCAAGACGATAGTAAATATCGACTTGGTTACCACTGCCCTCGCTGTTTTCAAGAGCCTGGTTGAAGTATTCAAATGCCGTGGCCTCATCTCCCTCAGCCAGTTTAATCTCTGCCATCGTAAAGTAAATCGAACCCAGGTAAGAAGCATTTTTGTCTTCTTTTGCCATCTTTTCCAGCGTTTTAATGGCGGCATCGGATGTGCGGCTGTCTGCAGTCCAGGCATTCCTCAACTGGTTGAGTCGCGCATTGAGCGACATCTCATAGTCGGGTTTGAAGTCATTGACCCGGTTGAAGGCTGCATAGGCCTCTGCGGCATTGCCATTGAGCTGGTAGAGCTGTGCCTGGATAAAAGCAAGACGCGCCTTCATTTTTTTATCCTTTAGCGAGGCCATGGCATTTTCCAGTTGTAGGATGGCCGGGCCATAACTCTTTTGGCTGATCATGAGGTCGGCACGGATCACCGGCACCTCGCGCCGCACTTCTTCAGGTACGCCTGGATCCTCTTCGATTTTGTCCAGGTAGTAATTGGCATCCAACCATTTTTCGCGAGCAATGTAGGTTTTTACAAGCCACATCATCCCTTCATAATAGGCGGGCTGGTGTTTGAGAAATCCACCGGTCGTCTGTTTCTTTAATTCTTTTTCGCGCTTTTCCCTGCTTTCGCGTTCCAACGAGGTGATATAGGCTTCGTCAGAATCAATGGCCTCCTCTTTTGGAGGAACCGCAGGAGCAGCATCCGCAACGACCTCCTTTACCGTCTCATTTTCAGGCTGGGGCACCGCCGTAGCAGGCGTTTTGATTCCTTTCCTTCTGTTGCGTTGTTTCTCTTTGCGCTCCTTTTCGCGCTGCTTGCGGGCTTTCTTGCGCTCCTTTTCTATTTCCTTGCGGGATTTTTCTTTTTCCTTCTGTGCCTTCCTACGTTCTTCTTCCTGGATCTTTCTTTCGCGCTGCGCCGTTTTACGTCTTTCGTTCGCGTTGCTTTTCCTGTTTGGACTTTGGTAAACGCGAGAGGCGGGATCCCGAGGATTAAAATCGTCAATGAAGTACTCCAGCGTCTCCTGTGCACTTTCATAATCGCCTTTAAGGTATTGTGCTTTCCCCATAAGCACATAGCAGTCGTCCACCCATTTGCTGGGTTCGTGAAGTGCGGCTACTTTCGTGACTTTTTCGATGGCTTTATCCATATCGGGCTCGACACTGCTGCGATCCTCCATGGCCGAAAAGCGGTATACCGGCAACAACTGACCATAGTTGTCCCTGTAACCCTCTTCAAGACTTTGAAGACTCGCCTTGTACAACTCTTTGGCGTTGAAATAACCATTGTACCTGGCGGTCATGTCGTGAAACTTTTTCCCAAGAAAACCCGTTTCCTGTTTGCTCTTCTTGGTACTTACGCAAGCCAGCAAGATTGGAAAAAGTAGAAACAGTATGAAGTGTTTATTTCTCAAAAAAAATCGATTTGGTACGAAAAGTTGAAAATACCAACCACCATGCCGGCAAAAAATGAAAAAGACAAGTGTCCGTTACTCATCTAATGCTCCATTACTTTGCACCGGTGACCACGAAGTCCAATTTTTGCACTAAAATAACGGCATAAACAATAACAGATAAATTCGCGAAATATTTTGAACAGTCACAAATAGCCTATGAACCAAAATGGTGATAAAAAAAGCTCCAGGTGGCAAAACTGGCAGGAAGTATACAGGTTGGTGGTTTATAGATCCGATGATTTCAAGGAAGTCAGGTCTTTCAACCTCTCTCTTGCTAATATATATACTTGGGTAAGTATAGCCTTCCTGGTCTTTGGTGCAGCCGTCGTTTCCCTGATCATTTTCACCCCAGTGAAAAGGCTGGTTCCCGGCTACGGAGAAATGCAGTCCAATCCCGAATTCAAGCGGCTCGTCGAAGAAGTTGAAGTCATGGCTTCGCGAATGGAGGCCCAGGACGCTTATATCATGGCTTTGCAAAACCTGATCATACCTGTTCCCGACTCCATTCCTGCGTCTGAACAAAGCCGCCGTGATTTTACCGATATCAATCCGGAAATTCTGTCCGGGTTAAATTTCCCCGATAGGCCGGTCAACATTGAATCAGAGTCCTCTCTTTCATTTGCTTTTAGCGATATCCTGGGGAAGAGACTGGTAAACCCCATCGAGGGAATTGTTTCTTCAAAATTTGATCCGGCCATCAAACACTACGGTGTCGATGTGCTCGCCCCAAAGAACACACCGGTAAGGTCCATTATGGACGGCTTTGTTATTATGTCAGGCTGGGATCTTGAGACCGGATATACCATTGGTATACAACACGACCAAAATATTTTGTCTTTTTACAAACATAACTCCCTTTTATTGAAGGAGAAAGGTACCTTTGTGGCCGCTGGTGAAGCCGTCGCAATCATAGGTAATACGGGTACGCTGTCCAGTGGCCCGCATCTGCACTTCGAGCTATGGCACAATGGTCGCGCGGTCAATCCGGAAGACTTTGTAAATTTTGACTGATGAGCAGCAATCCATTACTGAAGACGTTGAAGGACAAGGATGGTAAAACCATTTCACCGATCCTGCCCGATGACATCAAGAACTATCTCATCGACATCGACGGTACCATTTGCGACGATGTGCCTAATGAAGAACCCGAGAGAATGGTCACCTGCGAACCCTATGCGGACGCCCTGGAGATCATCAACAAATGGTTTGACGAAGGACACATCATAACCTTTTTTACCTCCAGAACGGAAGAACATCGCAGGGTCACCGAAGACTGGCTTAAGCGTCACAACTTCAAGTACCATTCCCTCCTGATGAATAAACCCCGCGGTGGTAATTACCACTGGATTGACAACCACATGGTCAGGGCAACACGCTTCAAAGGCAAGTTCACCGACCTCGTAAAAGTCAAAAAAGAAATCGAGGTCTTCGAAAAGTAAGGATTCAGACGTTTCTTTCACGCAGATCCTCTACAGCCTGTGCGAGATCTGGATATTTCGGACGAAAACCGTACTCCAACATTTTTTTTACGGACAGCCGGCAACTGTTCAGTACGACACTTGACATCTCTCCCATTGCCAGGCGCAAAGCGAAGGCAGGCGTAGGAACTTTGACAGCTGCCGGTCGGATGACATCGGCCAAAACTTCAACGAAATCCTTATTGCTCATAGATTGTTGGCTGGCTATATTGAAGACCTCATACCTGTGATGTCCTTTCATCAGGTGCAGCACAAAACTGCACAAGTCATCAATATGGATCCAGCTGACGTATTGTTTCCCGTCCCCAAAATAAGGTGCTAAACCGAAGGGTATGCTTTGCGTCATCTTGGGCAAGGCCCCTCCCTTGGTAGACAATACCGTGGAGATTCGCAACACAGAAACTGAATCTGCGGCTTTAACGGCTCCCGATGCGCTCTTTTCCCACAGCCGGCATACCTCTGAAAGAAAGTCCTCCGTACTTGGCAAATCTTCCTCAGACATGACATGTTCCCCGCAATCACCATAGTACCCCATGGCAGATGCATTGATGAAAGATTTCAGTTTATTCTCCTTGTCCTGGAGATAGCTGATGAGCAGTTGGGTAGACAATGTCCGGCTTTCAATGATTTCTTTCTTGCGCTTCAAGGTCCAACGGGCATCAGCAATACCGGCACCCGACAAGTTGATGACGTGATCAACACCCAGTATTCGACTGTCTATTTCACCTTTCTTCACATCCCAATGAAGAAAGTACGGTTGACTCTGGGCCTTTGCGCCGTCCCGCGTCAGGATAAAAATGCGATATCCTTCATCCTGCAGGTGGTGTCTCAACCTTGTACCCACCAACCCGCTTCCTCCGGCTATTGCCACTGATTCCATAGTTTGATTTGTTTATAACTAAAGAGGATTTCAATAGTGATTGTTTATACATAACTTCACTTCTTAATCCATGTTATGATATTCCGAATCTTTTACTGCACTGCCATTGTACTGATTTTATTTGCCTCTTGTTCTACTGACGAACCTCGTGATGATATTGAACGCATCGTGATCCGCCTGCAACAAGAGCCTGCCCGGCTAAATCCAATTCTTCAGTTGTCTTCGTACGAAACGGACCTGTCGGAATATGTTTTCATTTCAATGGGTGACTACGATCCCGTCACTATGAAGATGATGCCTGTAATGATCCAATCACTCCCCACGGCAAAAATGATCGATGAAGGACCTCATACGGGCGGCGTCAGCTACTCGATGGAGATCGTACCGGAAGCCGTCTGGGGCAATGGAGAGCCCATCACCGGGCGGGATGTGGAGTTCACCTTCAAAGCCGTGAATCACCCTGGAGTGGACACGCGTGGATGGAAAGCACTGATGAATGATGTCATCGCGGTGGAACAAAATCCGGAAAATCCCCGACAGTTCAGCGTCATCACCTCAGGGAATTATTTTCTCAACCTCGAAGCCATTCTTTCAGCGGAGATCTATCCTTCCTACTTTTACGATCCACAGGGATTGTTGGAAGACATAAGCCTGAGCCAACTCAAATCCCCCGGCTTTGCGGACAGCCTCCAGGCCCGTGACGCACAATTTGCCTCTTTCGGGGAGACATTTTCCAGTATTGATTTCTCCAAGCGGACGGTCCAGGGTGCCGGCCCTTACAGGCTGTCTCAATGGGAAACAGGACAATACATCATCCTTGAAAAAAAAGAAAACTATTGGGGTGATGCATATCCCGATCGCAGCTATCTCCGTGCCAACCCTCAACAGATCATTTTCCAGATTCTTGAAGACGATGCGACAGCGGTAACACAACTCAAAAATGGAGAGCTCGATGTTATCAGCCTCAGTGCTGCCCCACACCAGGTATTTGACGACCTCAAAAACGATCAGTCCAGCCAGGGCAGATACCAGTTTTTCACGCCCGATGTCTTGAGGTTCTATTACGTTGCTATGAACAACGATGATCCCAGACTGGCCGATGTAGCCGTAAGAAAGGCGCTGAACCACCTGGCCGACGTAAATCAAATGATCCGGCAGATCGAAGGAGGATATGCAAGAAGAATCAATTCCATCATCCATCCGTCCAAACAGGCCTACAACGACCAACTGCCGGATGTTGACTTCAACCCACAAAAGGCCATGGCTTTGTTGGAGGAGGCAGGTTGGAGCGACAGCAACAACGACGGCACAAGGGACAAGCGGATCGATGGCAAGACTTATGAACTCGACTTGAGATTTTTTATTACAGGGTCTAATCTCAGTCAAAGCATTTCGACCATGTTGCAGGAAGAAGCTTCCAAAGCAGGTATTTCCATCGACATCATCAACAAGGAATGGAGAAATACGCGATCCGAAAACCTCCAAACAGGAGATTTCGAAATGACCACTTTGAGTGTACGTCAGTCTCCTGCCCCCAGTGATCCATTTGTTTACTGGCACTCAGAAGCCATCGGTCTTGGGGGACTCAACTATTCCAGATACAGCAATGCGAGAGCAGACCGGCTCATGGAAGAGATTCGCACCACGCTCGACGAAGATCGCAGGTTGGAGGCCTACCGCGAACTCCAGGAAGTATTCTACAATGATTCTCCTGCCATACTGTTGTATGCGCCAGTAGAGCGCTATGTCATATCCTCCGCTTTCGACCCCTTGATTTCATCCAAGAAGCCGGGTTATTTTGCCAACGCATTCAGGTTGAAATAATAGATTAACTTACCTGCCATGCGGCAACTCGTGCTCAACAGATTGTTGTTCCTCGTCCCTACGATATTCATCATACTGTGTGTAGCGTTCATGCTCCAGCAGGCTGCACCTGGCGACGAGGTATTGTCCAATCTCCGTCTGGACGGCATCAATGTCAACCTTAGCCAGTCAGAGTACAAGGAAGCCTACCAGAGGCAGGCTACTTTGATGAACCGCGACCTGCCACCTTTCTATTGGTCTGTCCGGCCCCACTATTTTCCGGACAGCCTGTATCGGATCATTCCGAAGAGTTACCGGCAAAACCTGAAAAGCCTTACCCTGCAGACCGGTGACTGGCAAAGAGTGTCCCGGTACCATGAGACTTTGCAAAAAGCTATAAATACAGGTGCCCAGCACAAGGACTCACTGGGCGCCATCTATGTGCAACTCTTGAAGCTCGAACAGTTTTCCGACATCCAAGTCATAAGAAACATTGGTAACAGGCTTTCAAACCGCTCGGTTCCCTCGTCCACCGGCACGTCAGATACACTCGGCCAATTGAAAGCGGCCATCGATGAATTACGCGTTAGGCGCAGGTGGAGTACCTACCCCGTCGTTTCATGGAATGGTGCCCGCTGCCAATTTCACGGCTGGCTCAAAGGATTGGCCAGCGGTCAGCGATCACTTGTTGACGGAGCCCCAGTACGAATGAAAATACTCGCTGCCCTGAAATGGACGCTGACCCTTAGTCTGATCACGCTCATCGTGGCAGGTGCACTGGGCCTGGCCGTTGCCTATTATCAGACCAAGAACCACAACAGCTGGTCGGATAGGGTTTCCAGTGTAATATTTTACCTGTTCTATGCCGTTCCATTGTTCTGGCTTGCCACCATGGCAGTCGTTTTCTTCACGACCGATGAATACGGCTCGTGGACCAACCTCTTCCCTTCCGTAGGTCTCATGTATTATACGGGCGAACAGCCATTTCTCGTTCAGCTAATTGAGAATATCAAGCAACTCATCCTTCCCGTGATTTGCCTCGTCCTACATTCCATGGCCTACCTCACACGCCAAGTCAAAACGAGCTTGCTGCAGGCGTCGAATGCCTTTTACACGCTGGTAGCACGCTCCAAGGGCCTCAACAAAGGCCAGGTCCTCAGGCGACATGCCTTACCCAACGCACTTCTACCGTATATCACGATCATGACAGCCGCATTGCCAGCCACATTTACCGGATCACTGGTGATCGAAGTGATCTTCAATATTCCAGGCATGGGCAAATTAATGTTCGACTCGATCCGCAATCTCGACTGGCCTGTGACCTTTTCGATCTTGGTTCTTGTCGGCGTCGTCACCGTTCTGGCTTACCTGCTTGCCGACCTTTTGTACGTCGTTTTCTACCCCCATATGACTAAAGAATTGATCAGGAAATGAACAGGCTATGGAAGGTCATATGGTCGGGCCATTCTTCGAGGGCAGCCATTATGTTTATCCTGCTTCTCGTCTTAGTGGGGCTCTGTAGCGAAGTGATTGCTCCACATGGAGGTGGCGGCCTGATACCTTTTGGCCCAAATGAAATAAGCGAAGGGACTTCTTCATTCCTGCCACCGGGAACGACTGAGGCAAGTGGAAGGATACATTATCTCGGTACTGACCAGATAGGCCGGGACGTAGCTGCGAGAATCGTACATGGTTCGGGTACCGTTTTACAGATTGGCATTTTTTCGACGTTGATTTCCTTTTTGATCGCCGTCCTTCTCGGAATTCTTTCCGGGTATTTCGGTGACAGATTCCTGAAGGTGAATCTTTTACAGTTGGTCGCAGCTGTAATCACTATGTGGCTTGGGTGGTTTTATGCCAGGCATTGGTCTTTGATGATCGATGATAGTGGTGTAATCAAGCTGAATACCTGGCGATTTTTAGCATTGCTAAGCGCTGCCATGTCCATTACATATCTGGTGACCCGCAGGATGCAAATGACTTCATTAAGAAGATTTTTTGTGCCCCTGGACTTTTTTGTACTTAAATTCATCGAAGTCTTCAAGGCCATTCCCGCTCTCTTTTTTATCCTGGCCATGCTTTCCATTTTTTCGCGTCCATCGAAAACCAATGTCATTATCATAATCGGTATTCTTGGCTGGCCCTTGATGACTCGTTTGTTGCGAGCGGAGATTATGAACATCAAACAGTCCAATTTTGTCAAGGCGGCAAAAGTGATTGGACTATCTGATTTCAGGATTTTGATGGCCCACGTACTTCCTGGGGCCTTATCGCCGCTCGTGGTGGCATTTGCATTTAGTGTCAGTGCATCTATACTTGTGGAATCTACTTTGTCGTTTTTGAACATCGGGCTGCCTCAAAATGAGCCTTCATGGGGAAATGTCCTCAGTGCGGCACGGCAGTATCTGGCAGCCTGGTGGATGGCTGTAGTCCCTGGTATGCTTATTTTTGTTACGGTTTTGGCCTTTAATGCCATCGGAGACCGCATCAATGGAACGCTGCGAAATAATTAAAAAGTAAAAATTACAACGACACGAGGCCAAACGAGGTTGAACAATTCAACCTTAGCCTAAAATAATTCTAATGATAATTGGTATTATTAGAAAATATTATTTTGATGTTTTCTGGTATAACTAGGGAAAACCATTACGTAATAGGCGAATTAACATATAAATGACTTATTTTTGTATGTGTAAATCTTAAACTCTACATTTGTTTCTCTAAATTTTTTTTAATAACTAAATCATTCAAGATGAATAAAGGAGATTTAATCGATACCGTAGCGGAGAGATCAGGTATTACCAAGGCGGAAGCCACAGCAGCCGTTAACACGGTTTTCAGCGCCATTGAAGGCTCATTGCAAGCTGGCGACAAGGCGTCGTTCGTTGGTTTTGGTACCTTTTCCACTTCCAGGAGAAAAGCCCGTGACGGCAGAAATCCTTTGACCGGTGAAAAGATCAGAATCAAGGCTAAAACACTTGTAAAATTCAAAGCAGGTAAAGCTTTGGAAGATGCAGTGAACTAATCGAATAACCTTCCAATTTAATTTGGAGAAAGGCAATCCATATCCCATGGATTGCCTTTTTTTGTACCAAAATTCAAGAATGTCCCGAATTGAGCGTTTGAATCAGATCGCCTCGCAGGTCCGGCGCGACATTATCCGGCAAACCCACATGGCTGCTTCAGGGCACCCCGGTGGTTCGTTGGGATGCGCAGATTTCATGACTGCCCTTTATTTTGAAGTCATGGATCACAACCCTTCTTTCAATATGAAGGGTGCCAACGAAGATGTATTCTTTTTGTCCAATGGTCATATTTCTCCATTGTGGTACAGTATTCTGGCCCGGTCGGGATATTTCCCCGTCGAGGAGCTGGCATCATTCCGCAAGATCAACAGCAGGTTGCAGGGTCATCCGGCCACGCACGAGGGCCTCCCCGGAGTGCGCGTGGCCTCCGGGTCACTCGGGCAGGGCCTGTCCGTAGCCATCGGTATGGCGCTGGCCAAAAAATTGAATGGTGATACCAAGACGGTCTACGTTCTGACCGGTGACGGCGAACTCCAGGAAGGACAGGTCTGGGAAGCTGCCATGTTTGCCGCTCATCACAAGGTGGACAACTTAATCGTCACGGTCGACTGGAATGGCCAACAGATCGACGGCCCTACGCGAGAAGTAATGTCCCTGGGCGATCTCGAGGCAAAATGGAAGGGATTCGGATGGCGTGTTCTTCACATGGATGGGCACGATATGGACGACATCTTAATGACGCTCAAGGAGGCTAAAAACGCTTCTCGAATGGGCAAACCTGTCTGTATACTTATGAAAACGGAAATGGGCAAAGGTGTCGATTTCATGGAAGGCACGCACAAGTGGCATGGCAAAGCGACAAATGACGAACAAACCAAAAAGGCACTGGCCCAGCTTGAAGAGACCTTGGGTGATTTTTAAAAAGAAATTATGTTATCAGCTATAGTAAGTACAGGAAAAAAAGCGACTCGCGACGGTTATGGAGAAGGCATGACGGAGCTAGGACGTACCAATCCGGAAGTGGTTGCCCTTTGCGCCGACTTGGTCGGTTCGCTCAAGATACAGCAGTTCATCGATGAAAACCCGGATCGCTTTTTCCAGACGGGCATCGCCGAAGCCAATATGATGGGCATCGCGGCTGGGCTCGCTACGGCGGGCAAGATCCCCTTCCCTTCAACTTTTGCCAACTTTGCCACCGGGCGCGTCTATGACCAGATCAGACAGTCCATCGCCTACTCTCATAAAAATGTAAAGATCTGTGCTTCACACGCTGGCGTAACCCTTGGCGAAGACGGCGCTACACACCAAATCCTTGAAGACATAGGGATGATGAAAATGCTGCCGGGCTTTACGGTCATTAACCCATGCGACGCCAACCAGACCAAGGCGGCCACTGTAGCGATTGCAGAGCACCACGGACCCGTCTACCTTCGCTTCGGGCGTCCCGGATGGCCTGTTTTTACAAGCGAAGATGAATCCTTTGTCATTGGCAAGGCAAGGATACTTAACCGCGGGACCGACGTCACTTTGATTGCCTGCGGACATATGGTCTGGCAGAGTGTCGAAGCGGCTAAGCAACTTGAAAATGAGGGCATCTCTGTAGACTTGCTCGATATGCACACCATCAAACCACTGGATACAGAGGCCATTGTACAATCGGTACGGCGAACGGGTTGTGTAGTCACTGCTGAAGAACACCAGAGAAACGGTGGATTGGGCGATAGCGTCTCACAGACATTAGCACGGCAATACCCTGCCCCGCAAGAGTACGTGGCTGTGAACGATACCTTCGGTGAGAGCGGTAAACCGTTTGAATTGCTGGACAAATACGGACTCGGGGTAAAAGATATTGTAGCGGCCGTAAAAAGCGTTTTGAAGAGAAAATCACGACGATGAAATTTGGCACCAAGGTTATCCATGCCGGCATCAAACCGGACCCTTCGACAGGGGCAATTATGACACCCATCTACCAGACCTCCACGTATGTGCAGGCCTCGCCGGGTGACCACCAGGGCTACGAATACGGGCGTACGCAAAATCCTACGCGCACCGTCCTGGAGTCCAACCTCGCCGCACTCGAAAATGCCAGGCACGGCATCTGCTTTTCGAGCGGGCTGGCAGCTATGGATGCCATACTGAAATTGTACAAGCCCGGCGATGAGATCCTGGCCACCAATGACATTTATGGTGGCTCGTACCGGCTCATCACCAGCGTCTTCGGACAGTACGGGCTCAAAGGCCGGTTCATCGAC
>JBFKOL010000082.1:0-14080 GCA_041628815.1 Saprospiraceae bacterium
CATCGAAGCGATATCGAATCGTCAAAGAGCGTGAAGGAAGTTGTCGATCGCAAAGAAGTTCTCGAGATAGATATTGACACGCTCTACTACGAAAAGATCAAATCCATTTACAACCAGATTGTTGAATTCGCCACAGCGTTACAAAGTAATCTAGAATTGAAGAATAAGGATATCGAATTGATTCGAAATCTCCTTATTGCTAACCGGCATCTTGTATCTATCGTAAAAAACATGAAGGGCCTTCATAAAAATATGTCCAAATACATCGCCTCGGACAATTATCACATAAAGACAGAATACAACGCTTTCAGGAAAATATTGATCAAAGTATTAAGGGAAATTCAACAATTGAAGATTTCAGATAGTCCTGAAAAAAATTTAAAAAAGCTACGTAAACTGAAAATCAAAGCCGAACGAAGTGATGTACTTCTAGATGGTTCAATTAATAAATTAGTCAGAAAAAACTTGATATCCAATGAGATGGCTACATCTCTAATGAATGATAGCGCTAACTTTACCAATATTGTTCAAAGCCTGATTGTATTTGCCGAAATTCTTTACGTTCGAAGGGATCTACTTCTCGAAGAAGAAGCAGGTATGGGGATTGAAGAAGATGATACGGAGGGAATTCTAGAAGCTGTGGACTAACTAGGATTTTGTTGATTATCGTCATGTGCTATTAGTAGACCTTTTCTACTTCAACAATTCCGGAAACTTTGCCTGGAACCGCTTTAGCCTGGGAATGCTTACCCCCCTAACGTAAGGTTGGTTTGGATTTCGTTTTTCGTAATCCTGGTGGTATTCTTCGGCACGGTAAAATTTTACGAATTGCATAATCTCGGTGACAATGGGTTTGCTGTACTCGCCTGACGCTGTAAGATTCGTCTTCGCTTCTTCGGCGATGGTTTTTTCTTCTTCATTCTGATAAAAAATGATCGATCGGTATTGGCTTCCAAAATCTGGTCTTTGACCAATGGTGGTTGGATCTTGGGATCCGTAGAAAACCTTAACGAGCGTGGCAAAGTCCACCTCAGACGGATTATAGTGTACTTCCACCGTCTCAGCATGGCCCGTGGTGCCAGTACCAATACTACGATAGGTGGGGTTTTCAGTATGTCCGCCCGCATAGCCGGAGATCACCTCGTCCACCCCCCTCACACTTTCATAAATGGCTTCCACACACCAGAAACACCCACTGGCAAAATAGGCAGTTTTATATCCTGGTTTTGGCGTATATGGACCTACTTGATCAGCAGATCGATCAGCTTGGACATTGCATGACACTAAAAGGAAGATAAAGGAGAGTAATGCGTACATAATTCGTGATTTACATTAAAACGTGCAAACAAGAAGAAGGTTTTTATATATCAAATGAACGACGCTGTTCGGGTTGAAGAATGATGAATAAAGAATGATTCACCTCATTCCATAATTGTGTTCCGTTTTTTCCTCATTTCGGTCTGTTGCAGGCGGTGGTTCTGGGCTAAGCGACGATATACGCTGTCTGAGTTCTCGTGTCATATCGACATTAATGGCATCCAGGGAAGCTTGCAGTTGTTCAGTTGATCGCCCGCCGATGATGGGTGCCGTCACGGCCGGGTGGCTACTCACCCAGGCAATCGCCAATGAGACGGGATGGACGCCTACCTCTTTGGCTAAATCCGAAAATGACTCCGACGCTTCATACATCCAGTCTGATCCGTATCTGGTTTGATACATCTTATTTTCCATCAACCTTCCTGTTTCCGGTCGCCTCGTTTTACCGTACTTTCCGCTGAGCAGCCCCCCTCCCAACGGGCTATAGGGAATCACACCTATTTTTTCTTCCAATGCCATAGGTAGTAATTCTACCTCAGCCTGGCGCTTGACCAGGTTGTACATCGGCTGAATACACTGGAAACCAGGCCACCCGTGCAGGCTCGACAGTCCCAATCCCTTCATCACTTGCCAAGCTGCAAAATTACTGGCTCCAATGTAGAGTATCTTACCTGCACTGACGAGATCAGCCAGAGCAGCAAGTGTTTCTTCCAAAGGGGTTAGCGGGTCGAATCGGTGCAAAAAGAAGAGGTCAATGTATTCGGTATCCAAACGCTTGAGGCTGTCATGCACGGCTGTAAACAAATGTTTTCTGGACGAACCACAAGCGTTTACGTCAGCGCCGGTTTTAAAAAAAGCTTTGGTGGTGATGACGACTTCACTCCTGCAGCTTTTGATCAGTTTTCCAAGGATGATTTCGGACTTACCTTTTTCGTATACATTGGCACAATCAAAAAAATTGATGCCCGCATCCCTGCTCATGGCGAACATTTTCTTTGAGGTATCAAAGTCTGCCGCACCCCCGAATGGCATGGTGCCGAGGCACAAGTGAGATACATAGACTCCGGTCGTCCCCAGTAGTTTATATTTCATCGGTAAGCTTTGACTGAATGAGTAATAAAGGATAATTTTTTTTAAAATTCATTTTTTTTGAGCGTTTTGTCCACACCAGCGGTCTATGCGTCGTCTCTACTGTGAAATTGATTCTAAAACAAACCAAATAATGTTATGAAAGAATTCACGATGATTTTTCTTGGGGGTGATTATGCCAAAGCACAGTTGACCCCTGATGAGGCTGATAAACGTATGCAAAAGTGGATGGCCTGTAAACGGAATCCCTGAAAATCCAAGCGGCTGGCTCTTCATGGTAAGTAAGCGAAAACTGCTTGACCATTACCGGAAAAATTTGAACGCCAGAAATCTGAGACCCCATCACTTCGTGGATGTGCAGCAGGAGCAGTGGGAGTTAGAGGAGATCGCCGATCCCGAATTAAGGATGCTGCTTGTCATCTGCCATTCTCAACTGAAAAAAGAGGAACAGTTGGCCTTTATGCTGAAACTGATTTCCGGCTTTGGAATTAGAGAAGTCGCCAATGCCCTTTTGGTTTCGCAAGAAGCGGTCAAAAAGAGACTCGGCAGGGCCCAAAAGTTTGTCCAAACAGAACAATTGAAGTTTGAATGGCCCGATGCGAACCAGATCGACAGAAGAAGGCAGATGGTTCATACGGTTTTATACCTCTTGTTCAATGACGGATTCTAGTCGAGCCAACCTGAGCGTTGGGTTTCCAAAGAATTTTGCCTCGAGGCAATGCGGCTGTGTAAATTCCTCACCGATCATATCCTCGCCACTCAAGACACATTTGCACTGATGAGTCTGATGTGCTATCACATCTCGAGATTCAAAAGCAGAACGAATCACTCAGAACAACTCGTTTTGCTCAAAGACCAGGATAGATCCCTGTGAAATCAAGAATTTGTCCAATTGGGCCATCACTACCTTGAAAAATCAGCTGAAAAAAGCGAGGAAAAAACCGCTTTGCAATTGGAAGCCTTTATCAGTGCACAGCATTGCATGGCTCCATGGTTTGAAGAAACCAATTGGGTAATGCTGCATACCCTTTAAAACCAGCTTCCCCAGATTGAACAAAACGATCTCGTCCCATTAAATTTGATACGGGTCAAGATCTATACAGGCAGTTTGAAAGATGCCAAGGTAATGTTTGAGCGATTCGAACCCGAAAAGATGAAGAAACACAAATCCACCTACTACCTGGTCGGAACTGAATTGTACAATCATCTACGGGACGCGCACACTCCCCCTATGTGGATTGAAAAGGCACTCGAGAATGCAAAGAACAAAAGAGAATCAGATTTTCTCGCAGAACAGCTCCGCAGCAAATGGAATAATTAAGATTCGGATTTAGGACAACTTATTAAAAACACTTAAACTAAAAGTCATGACCGTAGAACAAATCGCTAAAAAAGGACAACTATTCGAAGAAATGGTGAAAGCCGTACACGACAATGAATTATCTTAATCCATTGTCGGTGGAAATCATTTTTCGGTTGCCATAACCATAGATGTAACTTATAAACACTCTCAAGGATGAAAAATACAGAAATCTGTGTGTACGAGGTGACCGACCGTAAAATAACCAAAGAACCGTTCTTTTACCCTGTATAACCGTCATCATGAAAATCGGCCCTAGACCCGGCCTAATCAGATTCCGGGTGTACTTTTAACCTCCCTTAAAATATGCTATGATTTATTTTGAACAGGATTACCTGGACTTTTTTTCCGAGTTGGAAAAGAACAATAGCCGTGAATGGTTCCATGCAAACAAAAAGCGCTACGAAAAAAAAGTAAAAGAATGTTTTACTGCATTCTTCACCGATCTGATGAAGGCATATGAAGCGGAATACGGCGCTGTTCCAATGACACCAAAAGAAGGTCTCTTAAAAATCAACAGGGATATTCGTTTTAGCAAGGACAAGACACCGTACAAAATTCACATGGCCGGAATGATCTCTAAAAGTGGTAAGAAAGACCATTCATGGCCAGGCATTTATTGCCAAGCCAACCATGTCGATGTGCGACTCTATTCAGGATGCCATGGACCGAGTAAGGAACAACTTCATGCCATCCGCACGGAGATCCATTCAAGGATAGAAGAATTTTCAATGCTAATCAGCGATCCTCTTTTCAATAATACCTTTGGCGATATTCTGGGTGAAAAAAACAAACGCATACCCATTGAATTCAATGATTCATCAATTCGACAGCCGCTCCTGTTCAACAAGCATTTCTACTATTTCTTCAAGGAAAAACCTTTGATCTTATTACAAGAAGATCTGGTGAAACGGTTGATGAAAAAATTTGAAGCCGCCAGGAAAGTCAACCGGTTTTTTATGGACGCGCTCGAAAAGATTACCTGAGCGGGTCATCGTTTGTCCGGTCTTTTTACAAACTTGTGGGTCACAATACTTTCAAATGAAGGCCATTTACCTCATCAAGTATGGCGAGAGCCATGATGCATTCGAATACCGGGATATCCCCGAACCTGTCGTCGAAGAAGAAACTGTAAAAATTAAGGTGGCTTCTTCAGGGCTGAACTTTGCAGATGTCCTTGCCAGGAGGGGACTCTATCCCGATGCGCCTAAAAACCCGGCTGTTTTAGGGTACGACGTAGCCGGTACGATTACAGAAGTAGGTAAGGGCGTCAAGCACCTACATCCCGGACAGCGCGTCACAGCACTCACCCGCTTCGGAGGGTATGCGGAATACGTCACGACTATGCAAGAAGGCGTCAGCCCGATTCCTGATGAAATGGGTTTTGAAGAGGCCACAGCATTGGCGACCCAAGGATGTACCGCCTATTTCTGTACCGAAGAGTGCACGCGTTTACATACCGGAGATCGGGTGCTGATTCAGGCCGCGGCAGGTGGCGTTGGCATGATGCTTGTTCAACTTGCAAAGCACAGGGGATGCAACGTATTCGGAACAGCGTCATCGCGTAAAATTGACAAACTTCGCGACTTTGGAGTAGACTATCCCATCGACTATACCACGCAGGATTTTACTGAAGTAATTCGGACACATGGTTCGGGAACAGTGGACGTCGTTTTTGACAGTATCGGGGGAAAGACCTTTAAAAAAGGGTTTAAACTTCTTGCGCCAGGAGGGCGCATGATCAGTTTTGGGGCCGCTTCTCAAATGAATGCGCCGGGTAACAAACTGAAAGCCCTCGGTGTAGCCATCAATTTTGGATTGTTCAGCCCTATACCGCTTCTCATGCAATCGAAAAGCATCATTACAGTCAATATGCTTCGCATAGCCGATCACCGTCCTCATGTTTTTCAAAAGGTGTTGTATGATGTGGTGAATCTCGCGAAGAAAGGAATACTCAAACCCGAAGTCGGTAAAAGTTTCGATGCCTCAGACATCGCCGAGGCACACAATTTCTTAGAATCCCGCAAATCTACCGGCAAAGTAACTTTGACCTGGTAGAAAGGCTATGGTTTTGACTCGATTGCTATCTTCATAAAAATTTTGATGTATGCGCTTTCACGGCCCTGTTGTAGTGCTGAGCTTTTTGCTTTTCAATACCGTTACGTGGGCTCAAAATCGCAGCCTGGCCATTGATGTTTCGAAAAGGCCTGAGGCACCTGCAGTATTTCTCGAAAATGCTCCAGAAATCGACGGCATCATCGAAGGAGATGTAGTCTGGCAGGGTGTGCCTGCTTTCGGTGAAATGATACAGGTCATGCCTGCCTTTGGAAATCCTTCTTCGGAAAAGACCGAGATTCGCATTGGCTATACAAATACGCACTTTTACCTGGGTGTAATCTGCCACGATTCTCAACCTGACAAGTTTGTCGTTACGGACGCACGGCGAGATGCCAACCTGGAATCCATGGACGCCTTTTTATTCATCCTCGACACCTATCACGATGGTCAAAACGGATTCGTGTTCGGGACCAATACTGTGGGTATACAATACGACGGACAAGTGGATAACGAAGGGCAGGGCAACTTCAACCAGAACAGACAACAAGGGGGTGTCATCGGCGGTTTTAACCTCAACTGGGATACTTCCTGGGAAGTGGAAACGGAAGTGAGTCCCTATGGCTGGAGTGCAGAATTTGCCATTCCGTTAAAGACCCTGCGTTTTGCAACGGGAGATAATGTTACCTGGGGCATCAATTTCCAGAGAAATATCCAGAAGAGCAATGAAGTGTCCTATTGGGCATCGCTCCCGTTGGCCTTCAACCTGTACAGGCTCTCGGTTGCTGGTGACCTGACCGGGCTGAACCTCCGCTCCCCGGGCAATCTCAAGGTGATTCCCTATGCTTTGGGCAACGTCAGCAGGGATTTTACCGCCGAACCATCAGAAACGAACTTGGATTTTGAATTCGGCGGTGATGTCAAGTACAGCATCACACCGGCCGTTACCTTGGACCTTACTTACAACACCGATTTCGCACAGGTGGAGGTCGATGACCAGCAGGTCAATCTGGACAGGTTCAATCTCTTCTTCCCTGAAAAAAGACCCTTTTTCCTAGAAAATGCAGGTCTGTTCACTGTGGGCAGTCCTGGTGAAGTGGACTTGTTCTTTAGCAGACGTGTTGGTATAGGACAGTCGGGCCAGATCGTGCCCATCATAGGAGGGGCCAGGCTTTCTGGTAAAATTAACCAGACCAATATCGGGTTCATCAATATGTATACCGATGATGTCTCTGATGACGGGATCACCAAAAATGCCTTTACCATAGCCCGTGTCAACCACCAGTTCAAAGGCAGGTCCTCGATAGGAGGTGCCTTTATCAATAGATCCGGTATTAGCAGTTTTGATGACGACCACAATTCCACCTTTGCCCTGGATGGCAATCTCGGTATTGGCGAGAAGGCACGTCTTTCAGGTTATGTTGCGAAGTCGTCCACACCAGGTATCGATTCGGACGATCACTCTTTTCAGCTCTCTGCCCGGTACCTTTGGGACGGCTGGCGCATCAGCGGCTCGTATACAGAAGTGGGAGGTGGTTTCAATCCCGAAGTGGGCTTCCTTCTACGTTCCGAATTCCGCAAGGTAGAAGGATTGGTTTTTAAAACCATAAGAGCTCCGGAATCTTCGCCTTTCCTCGAGAACAGGCCCCATGTGTCCTACAGGGGATACTGGAACTTTGCCGGCTTCCAGGAGACGGGATTCCTGCATATCGACAACCATTGGGTATGGAAGAGCCTGACCGAATTGCATACAGGTCTGAATCTGACGCGTGAAGGTGTTGTCCGTGATTTTGAAATTTCCGGCGGCGTTACTGTGCCGGCGGGAACATACGACCATGCGGAGGCACAGATTGTATTTTTTACAAACCCAAACAAACCATTTTCCTATAGTTCTAGGTTTGTAATTGGCGGATTTTTCGGCGGAGATCGCATATCCGCCAACCAGTCGATTAATGTCCGGGTAGGAGACAAGTTCTCGTCCGAATGGGGTTTAGGGCATAATACAATCAATCTACCGGGTGGAGACTTCTCGACCAATATATTCAGGTCGCGCATAGCTTACACTTTCACTCCTACTATTTACCTACAAGCGTTGGTGCAATACAATTCCGTCATCGACAGCTGGTCTTCGAACATCCGTTTTGGGTGGTTACAAACTTCAAATACCGGATTGTTCCTGGTATACAATGAAGGACGTAGAATGGACTCTCTCGAAAGCCGGAGCTTCATCGTGAAATATACTATGCTATTTGATGTGATCAAGTGAAATATCCGGACCCTTACCTGATTGTTCAAACCACGCCTCTTTTTCAAAAACAGGTAGGTGGCCGCTTTAGTGAGGCACTATTTCGAATGGTTAATTAGTAGGCTATGACAAAGTCCAAATTACTATTGAGTACAATTTCCATTTTGTTCTTTGGATTCGTCGCTTTTTCTCCAGTCTCCCAAGCGCAGTGCCTCGAAGGACCGGGAGTGATCTGGAAATCACCAGGATTCCAAATCACTATTGGGGATTTGGCCGGCTTTTGCGCACCAGTACTTTGGTTCTCACCCGACGAGCCTAACCTCCTGGATAGCGAAGGTAAACCGCAATTGCCTGAAAATTTGGCATATGATACAGAGGGCTCTTCTCCGGTGGTTTATTATAAGCTGAGAAACATCTACGCCGACCGAGATAACAAGGCATTATACAAAAGCAGCGAACGAATAGAAGACTGGGTAATCGATTTGAGGGAAGTCAGGGCAATGGACCTGGAATACTACATGTACTATGAAAGAGAGTTGGGATTGGGAGGTCATCCGCACGATCTCGAATCGGTGGCTTTCCAATTGCAAGTGATACACAATCCGTATTGTCCCGAAGCGGCTTATCTGGTACAGGTGAGAAAGGTGATCGCGAGAGCGCATGGACTTAGTTGGTTTGAAAATGCGCTTCGGATCGATTACAATACAACATTCCCGATGACCATTTTGGTCGAAGAAGGAAAACATGCCAATTGTACCGATCGCAATGGCGATGGTGTCTATACCCCGGGGTTTGACGTAACCGAAAAAGTCAACGACGCATGGGGTGTCAGGGACATTATCAGCTCGGGAAAACTGTTTTCTGGAGGATTCCAGGCATGGATGGCCAAGACAAGGACAGATCGGTCAAAGGTGCTTCCTCCCCTTCCACCGGAAAGCCCTCATTATAAAATGTTCATCGAGCATCATAACGAGTTGATTGTGAATTACACCTATGAGCTGAGGTCATTTCCTGATATTCTGGAGCAAGTGGAAGATAAAAATTTCCGTAAGATGATCAAGTCCAAAAAACCCGTGGAATGGCCAAAAATGATTCACGTTAGCGGAGATGGATCTATACTGCAATGGTCAAAGGAAAACAAGCCCCATAAGGCGGTCGGTATTTCTTACCGCCATGACGAGGTCGGAACACTGGCCTTCTCTGTACCTCTTCTGCTCTTTAAGAATGTCCAGGCACCTTTGACCGGGGGATGGATATACAACAGGTTTTACCTGGGGAGCAAAGAAAATATTAATCCCCGGATGACTCGCTCATTCGGACACCAAATTGTCCACAGCAACAGCGCTTCGCGATGGCTCGATACGTATATTGGTCTTGGCTATGAGTTTCATGATACCGACCTCAATCCGGAAGACGTACGGACCCAGTCCTTTTTCGTATCGGAAATCGGGTTAAAGATCCGTGTCAATATGATCAATTCGCCTTTCAAATTCCTGCGATTCCTTGGTACAGAATATTGGGGTCTGCGGCTCGGATGGAAGAACGTGGGATTCAGTCCTTTTCAGTCGAGCGGTTTCGTCCTGGAATTTGGCGCTGGGGTTTTTTAATATTTTATTTGACGATTGATTCTGAATTAATAATTCAGAATTGTGCATGCTCTAGCATTACAAGGACTTTCCTGGTTTCTTCGATAAATTCATTTTCCATCAGGATAAGGGTATTTCTTCCCTCCATATAGGCACGTATCCAGCTGATGTAATAATCATCCTCATACAACTGGTCGATGTCGATGGGTACCAGCTTTTCTCTTGTGTAAATGAATAGAGGCACAACGTGATCCACAAATGGGACATACAGGTGATTCACCTGTTCATATTTCGCATACCATTTGGGATAGGTCGACTCAAAATAGGTGATGGTCTTTTTTTTCACCTCATCATCCAGCATTATATCAAAACCGGTGTTCTTGAATTGCTCATAGCCCGATTGCGACAACCTCAAAGGGGTTTTGGAAACCCTTGCCTGATGGAAATGCATTGCCAGGCTGTCGTGGTAGGACAACCGGTTGTCTAACACATTAAGAATGATTTGTGCGGATCTGGTTTTACGACCGAGGTCGTCGATGTCGGATTCCAGCGTCGCGATATTCAATTCCAGGTTTTCGATCAGGTTTTCAATGACCTCTGCTTCTTTGACCCTGTCTTTTCTAAATTCATTCCAGTTGTTGATACGTAGTGCGATTAAGATGCCGATAACGACAAGCAAGATCTCACCGATGGCATATAAAGTATACTTTCTGGCACCGCTTGATTCCAAAAATGACTTCCTGATTTTCCTGAAAGAAGTGAGCATGGCTAATTGTCCATTTTTTCTACGGCTTGTTGGATTTGGTCAAGGATGGTCAAATTCAATTCCAATAAGGATTCAGCGGTTCTTATCTTATTTTCTGCATTCCAAATTTGGTTGTATATGAAGTTTTCAAGCTCCAATTCTCGTGAAAACGCCTTACCATCCATCTGCGGTTCAATTGAACCCTTGATCGAAACTTCATGTCGATCGTATTTGGATAATTTCATCCAGGAAATTTTTTTATCGAAGTACTGGTTGTTCTTTTCGAGGAGATAGTCGAGGCCGTCTTCATCGACCAATTTGGTGTGTTCCATTCGTCCGCTCCATGATGACAGGGATCTTCTCAGTGCATTGTCAGAAATAGAGGAAAGTCTTCCCGAATAAATGATCTCAGATAGTACGCCCTGGTTCAAGTGCAGGCTTTCATTCCAAGCGGAGTTATAGAACAGGGAGTCGAAGACCCTGTTCTCAAATTGTGCTTCATTTATGGCTTTGTATTCGTTGAGTTGATGATTGGCACCTATGATACTTTGGTTGCTTAGAATGTAATTTTCAATAATCTTTCTTGTTTCGTCAAATTCTTCTTTTAGCGATGTGAGGGTAAAAAATTCAGCATCCCGTTTAAGGTTTTCATTATGCCAATCGTTGATGGCAAGAGCCAACAAAATTCCAACCACGACAAGCAATATTTCTCCCAATCCATAGAGGATATAGTTACGGGCTGATCCGGACTCGATAAGTGATTTTCGAATTTTTCTTAAAAATGTGAGCATCCTTGATACCGCGATTTTAACCTTTGAGGTTCTTCAATATAGTGAATTTGTATGGTGACCTCTACGAGAATTTACCCAAGGATTTTCACTGCCTCTACCAAACCACGAAGAATTACAGGTAGATCAATGGATAGCTCAGGGATATAAAAGATGAATTATTAATTTGTAATTGCGACTCCGTCTCGTCTTACATCGGCCAGGCCCCTGTAGCCATCATTCGTTCTTACGATCATATGTACCCCACCGAAATAAGGGTTCAATTCGTTAATATTGAATCGTGCCGGTCGCTTCCGAACATCAAATTCATGACCCAATACCGAATCATACCACGCTGCCTGGGCGTCGGTTTCCACCCATAAGATGGTGTCCATAGCATGGATCCGCGGTAATTTGTGAAGATGCATTGGGTCGGTGGAGCCCTCGCAATACAATGCGATCAATTGTGCCACCGTGGAAATAATGCGCCCACTCCCCGGACTTCCCAATACCAATTCTGTGCGACCATCTTTCATGACAAGCGTCGGACTCATTGATGAATAGGCCATCTTACCTGGCCCGATGGCAAAACGATTGAGACTGTCACCAAAGACAAAATCGTCCATGTAGCTGTTGTACAGAAATCCATATAGCGGTTGGGCTGCTCCAGAACCGTAATAGGCATTAATGCTGGAAGTGACGCTGATGGCCATACCGTCCGCATCCATAACCGAAAAATGCGTCGTTTCCCCTTGACCTGTTTCCCTCCAACCCTCTTTAGCCTCCTTTTCCCTTTTCGCGTGACCATGCCGGATAGCAAGAGCAAGATGAATCCTGAAATCTGTTTCAGGAGACCTTTCCCTGAGTTCCTCTAAAAAAGTCAAAATTTCTTTTACCGTAGGTCCGCCACAGGGGTCCGGTTGAGTATACACATCGAATCCACGGTATGTAAAGTGTATGGGCTCAGACTCTGAAGGCCAAGGAAATTTCATCAAATCATCTATGGTAATCCACCCTTCATTATCTACCATATCCTCAGCGATCGCCCGTGCAATAGAACCGGAATAAAATGCGTCTGCGCCAGCAACAGCAATAAGCTGTAGGGCCGACTTCAATGCTGGATTGGATCCCGCGTGTTTTGTCGAGTCAACCAGGTATCGTTGTGTAGCAGGTAATCCGGCCTCAAGCTTTTCGCGGTACTCTTCGTACACTTTGTACCTGTAATGACCGAGTGTAAATCCATCGTGGGTATACACCATGGCTTTCTCAAGAAGATTTGTCCAGCTTAATTTCCCGGATCCGTAGTGATCGTACAAGTATTGCATGACTTTTACGGTCGATGGAATAGTTGTGCGTTGATAATCATTCATATCTTTTTGACGAATGGCACGTGGAGTCGAAGCTGGAGACAATGTAGATCCATTGATGCTGATGGGCTGTTCGCCCGGATTGTATAACAGTACTTGCGTCCCTCCACCCAGTCCGGACATCGCCGGCTCGGTGATATTCAATACAAAGGACATTGCAACGGCGGCATCGACTGCATTGCCACCATTTCTGAGTACATCCATTCCTACTTCAGCTGCTTCGGGTGAAGCAGCACTAACTATTCCAAAATGAAGGGGACGCCCATCGCTGTTCCTCAACTTGCATGAGCCTATGCACAGGGTGAAGAGACACACTGCCCATACCATACAAATGGCATTTTTATTAAGTCTGATAAAGACCATTGTTTGTCATTGATGACCAAACCAATTGATGAGCCTGTTCAATCCCTCTTCCATTTTTGGGAATAAGACCGGTAGGGAGGATTCGCGTAGCAACCCGTTCTTCATCCAGTATTCGAACGCAAGGGCTCCGTCAAAATCTACATAAGAGAGGCGGCACGTGAATTCTTCTTCCGGTCTCCCAAAGGCGGAACCAGGCAGCACCGCCACTCCTGTATCGCGCAATAAGGCATCACACATGGACCTTGACGTACGGATATTTCTAATGTTCAACTGCTTCCTGTATGCGTCGAAGCTGGGGAAAAGGTAAAACCCCCCAGCTGAAGAAACCAAAAGGACCTGAATTTGCTTGAGTCTATCCTCAGTGTGCCGCGCAATAAACGCCAAAATGGACGTAATAGCTTCTCTGTAATCCATAAGATCTGGACTGTCTTTGAAGGCGCTGACAGCCGCATATTGGACAGGTGCCGAGGCACAGCTGTATGTCTCTGAAGCCAGGGATTGTAAAGTCCTGATTAATGGTCCACGCCGTTCAGGCAGGACAATGAATCCCAGTCTGTAGCCTCCTGCTCCGCACCACTTACTGAGCCCAGAACTCACGATGGTACCTTCCGGATAAAAGTTGCTGATGGATTTGTAGGCCCCGTCAAATGCGGTGAGTCCATAAATTTCATCGCTTATAACGGTCAACTCATATTTTCTGCAAACTGCAGCCATTGCCTCCAGCTCTGTACAGTTCAATTCTACTCCCGTCGGGTTACATGGATAATTTAATAGAAGGAGCCCTTCACTAATTTTGTGTTTTAAAAGGTATTCTTCCAATAAATCGGGTGTCAGTTTCCAATTGTCCCTGGCGGTGGGAATCCAGTGTATCTTATTTCCGCAAATCTGTGCCTGCGGCGCATATGAAACCCAGGATGGGCTGGGCAGTAAAAGCGGCAAATCAAGACTTAGCTGCGTGAGAAAAATCAATTCCTTGCTGCCGGGGCCAACAAATACTTGATCCGGATGTAGATCCGAACGGTCGAGGAGCCGGTTCATATGAACGGCAATTGACTCTCTCAGTTCCGGCAGTCCCTGGACTGGCAAATACGCTTTTTGATGTGCATTGGACGCAAGAGTCGATTGCACAGCTCCAGGTATGGGGAATGGCGATTGCCCAAAACCAAATTTGAAAACCTCCTTTCCC
>JBFKOL010000083.1:0-14074 GCA_041628815.1 Saprospiraceae bacterium
AAGATAACCATTATGGATCCACCAGCCCACGCCATGCGCAATGGGTTCATGGAATATCCCACCTTCATAACAGGTGGATCATTTTATGCCTTCCCTAAGGGAATAAAGACATTGGAAAGTCTGATCGTCCACGAATTTACACACCAGTATTTCATGGGGATGTTGGCCAACAACGAAAAGGAGGAAGCCTGGCTTGATGAAGGCTTTGTGACCTTTTACGAAGATGAGATCATGGAACATTATTACGAGCCCGGTGCGTCATTGATCGATATTATGGGCTATAGGGTAGGAAATTACGATTTGACGCGCAATGAGTACACCAGTATGGAAAACAAACGAGTCTCGCCGATCACCAAGCCGAGCTACCAGATAAGGGAGAGATTCAAGGGTATTGTATACGCTAAAACAGCTTTGATGTTGCGAACCCTCCAAGCTCATCTCGGGGATGCTGTTTTTGACGAAATGATAAAGACCTATTTCGATAAGTACAAATTCAGTCATCCTCGCAAAAATGACTTTGTTCATACTGTTTTAGAGATCACAGCCAATCATTTCGATGCGCAATTTACCCAGACCATAAGCGCTTTCCTCGAACAGGCTTTAGACGGAACGCAAGTGTGTGATTACCAGGTGACCCAGATCAACGTATCACCCAAACCGGGCCTCACGGGATGGATGGATGGCAGGTACATCAAAGAAAGCCGGGACAGTCAATTTATAAGCTCTGCACGCATCCACAGGTTGGGTGATTTTGTTATGCCCGTAGAAATTGCCTTCACCTTTGACGACGGCCTGGTGGTGAACGAGTACTGGAATGCAAGGGACAATTCCAAACTCTATGAATATACAGGCCCACGACGATTGGTCAGTGTTCACATTGACCCAGAGAGAAAGATGTTGCTCGATATTGACTTCAATAACAACAGTTTCATCATCAATCCTAAAAAACATGGAATCACCAAATACGGAGTCCGGGCCATTTTTTGGTTACAGAATGTACTTCAAGCAACAAGTTTTTTGATGTGAATGATACCTTGACACATATAACTTCGGGATTCCAATCGGCTTGGCGTCATGTCAAATTAACGTTCATTCTTTATATCGTACAACTGTCCATGGCCATAGTCATTGGTTTCGAGGTTTATCAGGTCATGGAAGCTTCTATTGGCCACTCGGCAAGTGTTGAAGACATCATCGAAGGTTACAACCATACTGTCCTAAGGGATTTTATCAACGTCCATGGTGCTTCATTGTCCCCTTTGGTGGGACAAATGAGATGGATCATTCTGGTTTATGCCATTTACAGCGTCTTCTTACACGGAGGCATCTTAAATGTACTGATTAAGGATGGTGCCGACTGGAGTGATTTTTGGAAAGGAGGAGCCAAATATTTCAGGCCATTTCTCTTTTATGCACTAATTTTCAGCACGGTATTCATGTTGTGGACGGCTATAATATGGATTCCAATCCTGGGTGGCCTTTTCCCCCTTATTGAGTCGATGGACAGGGAAAGACCTATTTTCTGGATAATCTTTGTGGTCTTCATCATCTGGGTTCTTGGCACCATTCTCGTTTTCGCATTGTCACTGACTTCGCGATATCTTTACATCAGTGAGAACAGGTCTTTTTGGCATGCCCTGTATCTGTCGCGAAAGAGGATCATGGTTTCATGGAAGCCACATATGGCGGCGATCATGACTTTCATCCTTTGTATTGCTGTCATCTACGGTGCCAATTTACTGTTTGAGTTACAAATTGGCATACGCTCTGAATTTCTTATCCTTGCATTCCTTTTTTGGCAACAGCTGATGGTGATTGTAAAGGTCTTTCTTCGCGTTGCGTTGTTGTCAAGCTGCGTGGGCATATTGTCATCCCATGTCACAAAATAGGCCGAAATACCGCAATGACTAAACATCAAGAGCCTGTCAGGATAGAATTACCCACCGTATTCGGCATGAAAACGGTGAACAGCTATCTCTTCACGGACCCTGTTCCTACTTTGATCGACAGCGGTGAAAATACAGAAGCGAGTTGGCGCGCAATGCTTACTGCCCTGAAAAGTGAAAAGCTTTCGATTCGCGATATCAAACGCGTTATTATTACGCATGCTCATGTTGATCACATGGGTATGGCTGCAAGACTGGCCAATGAATCAGGTGCTGTGATTTGGGTCAATGAAAGATCAAAGGAATGGGCCACAGACATAGGTACGTTGTGGCATCACCGCTCTACCATAATGCGCGAATTGATTGAAAAGTTTTTCAAACCGGAAATAGCCAAGACGATCAAGGAAATGATGCAGTCGATGGGGGGTAAAATGACGTCATTATGGCCTCCTATAAACCCTTCCGATATAGAGGTGTATCCCCTTAAAGGCAAAATACCTTTGGGTTATTCCGAATGGCAAATTCTTTATCTCCCTGGACATTCGAACACCCAAACGTGCTTTTTCAATGAAGATAACGGGCACTTCATATCCGCAGATATGTTACTGAAAATAACGGCTACGCCCGTTTTGGAGGAAGATCCCGATCGACCCGGTAAAAGAGAAAAAGGGCTTTTAAAGATGCTGGACTCGTATCGAACGATAAAAAAACTTCCGATATCCAAGGTGTTTCCAGGGCACTACGAAATCTTTGAAAATGCCGGAGAAGTAATAAAAAAGCAGGTTCAGAGAATTCACAGTAGAAAAGACGAATGCTTCGAATATGTCAGCAGGGGGCAATCCGACATTTTCAGCTTGTATCGTTCGCTTTACGGCGAACATTGGAATTTACCCGCATTCAATATGTTGATCGGATACATTGACCTACTTTCACATGAACAAAAGATTACGTTACTACCTATTGACGATCATTTCAGGATTGTAGCGGTATAAAAGTTCATTCCTTTCTGCGCTTTCGCGCAATGGTCAGTTCAAAAACATCGTCACGCTGGTAGTGCCCGCTTACATCCAGGTTCATTCGGTCTTCTATACATGCAGACAAATCAAGGTCTGCGAGAATGAGCTTTCTTTCATCGTACACCTGCGGCACAATGAATTTACCACTGCTGTCGTAGACAGCGCTTCCTCCCCTTAAGATCAGGCCGCTATCCGGTAAATTGATGGATGCACTGAGACCCAGCTCGGCCGGAAGTTCATCCCTGTGCAAGACCTGTCCAACGGCCAACACCACACATCTTCCTTCGAACGCATAATGTCGAGAAGAAACGTGATTCATTTCTTTCACCATAGGCCATAGTGCGACATGTATGTCCTCTCCTGAATTGTGCATGGTCTGCCTGGACAGTGGCATCCAATGCTCCCAACAGATCAAGGCTCCCATCCGCCCGAATGCGGTGTCCACTGCCTTCAACCCCATGGCATCGCCCCAGCCATGGACCAAGCGCTCTGTATAGGTCGGTACCAGCTTCCGGTGATGGTTTACCACTCCCTGGTCCGGAGTGATGACCAAGAGGGCATTGTACAATGTTCCGCGTCCCGGACCCTTACTAACCTTTTCGTTGATACCAATGACTGCTGTAAGGCCCGTCCTGCGCGATGCCTCTTTTAGGGTTTGTACTTCAGATCCTTCCACATCCACCGAAGAATTGTACATGGCTTTCCACACCTTCTTGACCGCAGGACTCTCCCAAACATTTACGTCACTGCACACATCCAGCCAAATGGGGTAGCCGCTCAGCCAGCATTCGCCAAATACGACCAAAGCTGCTCCCTGCCTGGATGCTTCCTCCATATACCCGATCGTTTTGTCCAAAGTTTTCTCCAGGTTCAAATATTCAGGTCCGTCCTGTACGACAGCAACACGCATAAAGATTATTTTTAAGCCTTCAAGTTAAGTAGTATTCATGATCCAGAAATGCCGTGATGACTTCTTTCTGCCTGAAAGCATCACTTATCTGAATTGCGCCTACATGTCTCCAATGATGCGTCAGGTAGAAGAAGCAGGCATTGAAGGGATACGGAGAAAAAGAAATCCATCCCTTCTTGTGCCTTCTGATTTTTTTGATCCAGTAGACGAGGTCAGAAAGCTCTTTGCCCGTCTTATAAAGACCAGCGACTATCATAGAGTTGCCGTAGCTCCGTCCGTTTCTTACGGCGTTGCCAATATTTCCCAAAACATTTCCCTTTCTAAGGGTGATAAAGTCGTCGTCATCGAAGATCAGTTTCCCAGCAACTTTTACATCTGGCAGAACTTGTGCAACACAACGGGAGCCAAGTTAGTCACCGTCAATGCTCCTGACCGCACATCTGAAGACGAAAAAGGTGGATGGAATGAAGCTATTTTACAGTCTATCGATTCCGACACGCGGCTGGTGGCCTTACCCCATGTGCACTGGGCTGATGGGTATATCTTCGACCTTGCAGCCATTCGTAGGCAGACGCGCGAGTGCGACGCTTTGCTTGTAATAGATGGCACACAGTCACTTGGAGCATTCCCCTATGATCAATCCGAGATTCAAGCCGATGCCATCATTGCTTCGGTTTACAAGTGGCTCATGGGACCCTATGGTATTGCTCTTTGTTATTACGGTGAGGTCTTTGACGATGGCAGACCCATCGAACACAGTTGGATGAACAGAGTCAACAGTGATGACTTCGCCCGTCTCGTCAACTACGAGGAAAAGTTTCGGCCAGGAGCCAAGCGGTATGAGGTAGGGGAAGCCTCCAATTTCATCCATATACCCATGGTGGCATGTGCCTTGAAAATTGTTTTGGGTTGGACACCGGAAGCCATACAAAAGTATTGTTTTCAGATCAGTCAGAAATCCATACAAAGGTTGAAAGAATTCGGGTGCCAAATAGGAGATTCTAACCGTCGTTCTCATCATTTGTTTGGTATCAGGCTGCCAGCGCGAACAGAAATCGACAGGGTTAAGGGCAGATTGATTGAAGCCGGTGTTTTTGTTTCAATACGTGGAAGCTCCCTTCGCATATCTCCTCATGTTTACAATGATGAACAGGATTTTGACCGTCTGACCAGGACACTTGAACAAATACTTCAGCGATAAAAAGATTGTACCGCAAGATGCCTTGGGCACTCTACAAGGTGGTCATTAACGATTCCCACCGCCTGCATAAAGGCATATACAATGGTAGTTCCTACAAATTTGAATCCTTCCTGTTTAAGGGTCTTACTCATTTTATCACTTAATTCTGTGCTGGCGGGCAATTCATCCAATGAGCGAAATTGATTAACAATGGGTTGTCCGTCCACAAAGCCCCAGAGCAAATTGCTCAATCCCGGGCCTTTTGACATAAGTTCGAGGTAGGCCCTGGCATTCGAAACGGCAGCTTTTACCTTAAGCTTGTTTCGGACAATACCTGGATTATTGAGTAATTCATGAATTTTGTCATCACCATAAGAGGCCATCTTATAGGGGTCAAACCGGTCAAAAGCCTGCCTGTAATTTTCACGTTTGTTCAAAATAGTCCACCATGAGAGACCGGCTTGCGCACCGTCAAGTAAAAGTTTCTCAAAAAGCTGACGGTCAACGTATTCTGGCACTCCCCATTCCTCGTCGTGATAGCGGCGGTACAATTCATATTTTTCGCACCAGGGACACCTTTCCATAAGCCTTAAAGTTAATGCATTCACGCATTCTCGAAGACAAATTAAAAATGATGCGGGGGCAGAAGAGCGACCCGCATCATTTTCACATAAAATAAACCAACATGTTCAATGCATTCCCAATAGCTTCACCTTTGCCCTTCGATCCGTATGGTTCTTCGTGTCATAGAGGAGTATTACCTTATGAACGACACGCCTTCCACCTCTCAAGTCGATGGTCCTTGAAAATTCTCCTTGCCGGAATGTCTTTTTTAAGCCGATTTTCTGCCTGGTACCATCCCCAAAAACTACAATACAGTTGTGCATATTCAAAACTCCCCTTTCCATTTCAAGTTTGATTTTACGAAATGTACCATCCCGCCTTGTGACAAGGATTTCGTCCCTATCATGGCCATAATTTACGGTTCTGGTACCGAGCACCTCCCATTCACCGGGGTAATTGGTTGATGTTGTGGCGCAAGATGTCGTGGAGGACAGTGTCAATGCTACAAGTAGAAGGGCAAACGAGGATTTCATTTTTTGTCAATTTTGAGTGTCCAATAATGGTTAGTTTCAATAGTAGAAGACGGCACTATCCGGTTTGTACTGCATCTCCCTTTCACATTAACATTTCCATAAAGTCTTCTATTTCTTCCTGTAGAGAAACATTTGATCATCGGATGCCCTGTAGTCGTAGAACATGTATTCATCGCAGAAAGTGGCCAGGACGTGAAATGCGTGGTTGTTAGGACTGGTTTCAAGGAGCCATATGCCCGGAAATTCACCCGTATTGAGCAACCCTGTAAACACAATCTCTTGATGACCTACGGATCTTCCAAGAACTGAGGCCTCCTCTAGGGTGAGCAGTCCGGTGCCTTTTTCAAATCGGACCATCGCTTATGGTGCCTCGTGTGGCACACAAAAACCACAGCCATAGGCATGGAGCTCCCACTCACCCATGATGTTGACTGCAATATCCAGTGAATCTTTCTTTTCTTTTTCTTTGCATTTATTCATGAGCCCCAACGCTCTTATCAGCATGTCGTCTTCTTCGTGATGTACGGTACTGCATGAATAATGAAAAAGTATCTTCGCAATCACAAAAAGAACCATTGCCTTCATCGGTCGTGTTTGTTGAAAATACGACAAAGGAAGCGGAGGCGGTCGACCGAGGAGATGATTTATCGGGGCCCTATCTTGACATTAATCCTGATTGAGGATTGACCAGGTCAATGGCTGCAGAAAACGTATCGAAACGAAACAAAAAATGCAGTTGCCCAGTGTCCACAGAAGTCTTATAGCGCAAATCGATGCGAATGGTACTTAGTCGAAGCCTGTCAAGCCATCCGGGAATAGGTTTGTACTGGTGGTGGTTCGGTGCCCATAGAATCTCCCAATTGTGGTTTTTGCCAATAACAAGTGTTTCTTTTAAAAAGGTAAAGTCATACTTGCTCCATATCCTTCTTTTTGAATGGTACAGGGATTCGTAACCCATTTTTAAGAGAAATCTTGTCAAATCCGATCTCCTGAGATCGTGTACTTTATCTTCCAATTGTTGATTCCTGTACTTCTGAAACTCTCTGCTCGATAAAACGGCGTTTTCAAATTTTCCAAACTTCTGATTGCATTGTCGGCACACACTTCCCCTTGCCAATACATAATGTACATTGCCAAGGCTTGCTGGAATAATATGCTCTATGGAAGGTGGAGTAATCGCAGAATTGCAGAAAATACAAGCTTCCGACATTGATCTTGCCAGGGATTCAAAAATCACTGTCCACCGTCATAGGACAACGGTGGAGGTCCTTCAGGTAGGATAGGCTTATATTCTGCATCGCCTTTGCGCTCCTTAAACTCCTCTTTTACGGCGTTAAGCAACGCGGTGTCAAGCATAAGATCCACCATGGTCGTTCCGAGGGATTTGGCAGCCAGCAGCATGCCTTTATGACCAATGGACATACCCCCGCATGCAACTACGGCCCATGAGTGCCACGGTGTGCCAACGGGGGCTATTGTTGCTGACATCCTGACCACTGGAACGATCCAGGAAACATCACCGACATCGGTAGAACCCCCAGAGGGGTGCTCCAAGGTTTCTTCGAGTGCCTGTATGGATCCGTCGAGGCCGACCTGTTCTTTTCCCGTTGCAGCTTGTATTTGTTTGGCATAGGCGATCTCATCTTCTGTATAGATTATCGGACCAAGTGTTTCAAGGTTTTTTTGTAGAGCGGCGCCACCAGTCCTGTTAACGAGGATCTCGTGAACGCCTGAAACCAAACGGATATCGTATTCCGTCTTGGTCATGATGGCAGCACCTCGCGCGATTTCCTTTACATGTTCATACACCTCCATCATTCCATTTCTGCGCGTGTCCCGTACGCGGGTCCAAATACGTGCATAATCAGGCACTACATTGACGACATCGCCGGCTTGTTGCATATGGTAGTGGATGCGGACCGTGGGCTTGATGTGCTCTCTGAATGCATTGATGCCGTGTGCATACAACTCCATTGCATCGGTAGCGCTCCGTCCATTCCACGGATCCGAAGAGGCATGAGCTGCCTGTCCTGTAAATTCTACGATAAAATCCACCAAAGCCAGGGAACTCTGCACTCCGCTTTTGGTAGATGCACCAGGATGCCAATCCATACAGACATCGAGGCCATCGAACAATCCTGCCCGGGCCATCCACAGTTTTCCAAAAAATTTCTCCTCTGCCGGTGTGCCAAAAAATTTCACGGTCCCGGTCAACTGCCCGGATTCTATCTGCTCTTTGATGGCTACAGCGGCGCCGAGACTTGCCGTACCGAACAGGTTATGTCCACATCCATGGCCGCCGCCTCCAGGTACCCTAACAGCTTTCGTGGCTTGTCTTTTCTGAGATATGCCAGGCAACGCATCAAACTCACCCAAAATACCAATGACCGGATCTCCCTCTCCAAATGAAGCAACAAATGCCGTCGGTATTCCGGCAACACCTCTTTCCACGGTAAAACCCTTTGATTCGGCATAGTCGGCAAGAAGGGCCGAAGATTGGCCTTCCTGGAAGGCCAGTTCCGCAAACTCCCATATCCTGTCACTGATGTCAATAAGATCGGCAGATTGCCGATTAATACTGGATACCACGGCATCTTTCTGTGCATGGTTAAACACTTGTGCATGCATCGGAATGGCCACCATTGCGAATAATAAATTAATGCTAAATGCTTTCATAATCTGGTAAGTGAAATGCGGAAGATACGAGGTTTATCCCTGTGTACAAAACTGCTCAAAAGGGTAAAAAGATCATAACTACTGATCCACGGATGCATCCAAAAACTTCCAAAAAAGCACAGGCCTTGTCAACAAAATTGGATATTTGCACTTCATATTACGATTCATGGCAGAATTAATCGATGGCAAAGCAATAGCCGAAGAAATCAAATTGGAGATCAAGGCCGAGGTCGACCGTCTCAAGCAAGCAGGTCACAAAGTACCTCACCTTGCCGCGGTTCTTGTTGGTGACAATCCGGCCAGCCAGGCATATGTGAGAAACAAAGTTCGATCCTGTGACCAGGTCGGTTTTGAATCCACATTGATCAAAAAAGATGAATCCATCAGCGAAGAGGAATTGTTGCACATCATCCGCGACCTGAACTCTGACCCGTACATAGATGGATACATTGTCCAGTTACCGCTGCCCGACCACATAGACCCCGAAAAAATAAACCTTGCCATTGATCCCGTAAAGGATGTAGACGGTTTTCACCCGATGAATTTTGGAAGGATGACTTTGGGGCTTCCTTCCTATTTACCAGCGACGCCCCAGGGTATTTTGTTGATGCTGGAAAAGCATAGGGTAGAGACATCTGGTAAGCGTTGTGTGGTTGTTGGAAGGAGCAACATAGTCGGCATGCCGATGGGGATCTTATTGAGCCAGAAAAGAAAAATAGGCAATTGTACCGTGACCATTGTTCACTCCCGCACGCGCAACATAGAAGAAGAGATAGGGCGGGCAGATATCATCATTGCCGCTATAGGTCAGGCTGGCTTTATTAATGGCTCAATGATCAAAGAAGGCGCTGTTGTAATAGATGTAGGCATCAACAGGGTTGATGACCCCAGTAGAAAAAGAGGATATCGCCTGGTAGGCGATGTGGACTTTGCCTCTGCAGGGCATAAAGCATCTTTCATCACACCTGTACCCGGAGGTGTGGGCCCCATGACTGTGACATCACTATTGATGAATACACTGAAAGCAGCCAAAAAAGAAATTTATAAATAATATCTTCACCACATGAAGTGCAGCCAAGGAGCGGTGGAATTGATAAGACAGATCGTACAAACCATCGAACTCATACCCGAAGATGACTACAGCCGGCCCCTGGAGGTTTACAATGGCTCCACCCTGGGTAAACATTTTAGACACATATACGATTTTTTTTCCTGTGTCACGATCGATTCCGATCAAAATGTCGTGGACTATTGCCAACGTCAAAGAGATGAACAGCTGGAGTGTGACAAGAGCTGCGCCATATTACAATTTGACCTTTTGAGACAAGCGCTCATGAATATGCAGGAAAATAAGGCGATTACGGTTTATGCAGACTTCGAACTGGAAAATGGCATTCGCCCTGCCGTGGCCTCTACTTTAGGGCGCGAAATCATGTACGCCTATGATCACGCCGTACATCACCTCGCTATCGTCAAAATAGGTATCAAAAGCATCCACCCTGACATTGCGATTAACAATGAGTTGGGCGTTGCCGCTTCGACGATACGCCATCAGCATTCACTGGGCAATGTGTGACCTGCAAGTCATTCACAAACTCACCCTATACATCCCAGACACATATACCCAGGAGTTGGTAATCGCCCATCTCGACCAGGCAGGTGTGACCGCCATGGAACAGGGCCATGATCACATCATAGTTTATTCGTCTGACGTAGAAGAACTCCGCAATCTGTGCCACGAGCTCTCCAAATACTCATTGGTTGGCGAGGACGGCTGTGTGATCGATGCTCATCAAGCAAAGAATTGGAATGAGGTGTGGGAATCAACTTTCAAACCGGTTGAAATAGGCCAATTCTGCCGCATCAGAGCTTCTTTTCATGAAAAGAAGCCCGATGTCAGGTACGATTTGATCATCGATCCTGAAATGGCGTTTGGCACCGGACACCACGAGACCACCTTCCTTATGATAGCAGAAATGGAGTTCCTGTATGTTAATGACAAAACCGTCCTGGATTATGGATGTGGCACCGGCATACTTGCGATATTAGCATCTAAGCTCGGAAGTTCGAAGGTCCTTGCCATTGATCACGATCCAAAGGCTGTGGCCAGCGCACAAAGAAATGTCGAATTGAATCATAGTCGTGGAGTCGACGTACGCCGCGCCGGTATTGAAGAAATTCCCCTGGACAAATGGGACATAGTGCTTGCCAATATCAACAGGAATGTTCTTAAGGAAAGATCGCGATACATTGTGGAACGGCTTTCACCCGGGGGTATAGCATTACTTTCGGGAATACTCAATGAAGATGTCGGGCAAATTCAAGAAACCTATGAAAGGCTGGGACTATATCTCGCGCATTCCCGGGTGAAGAACGAATGGTCCATTTTGAAAATGGCGAAACGTTGACTAACGCCAATTCTTCAGGACACTGTACACCCTGTGCACCGGCAATCCCATGACATTGTAAAAGGAACCATCTATTTTGAGAACCTTTGTCTTACCGAACCAATCCTGGATCCCATAGGCTCCGGCCTTGTCCAAAACCTGGTAATTGTCTACATAATAATCGGCTTCTTCTTCGGTCACTTCGTCAACCAGGACGCTTGTCAGGTCACTGAAAACAGCCTTTTTCTTTCGGTCCTGAATACAAACGCCTGTGATAACAAGATGTTCCTTTCCCCCAAGCGAGCGGATCATTTCCTTGGCTTCCCTTTTATTGGTGGGTTTCCCGAGAATGGCCCCTTCGTTTAATACCACGGTATCCGCAGTAATAAGCAATGAAGAAGGGTCGAGTCTTTTTATCAGGATATCCCCCTTGTATTCAGCAAGGTGTTCTGCAGCTTTTTCTTCAGACACCCCTTCCGGAATTTCTTCCTTGGCTGAAATTTTTTTGACCTTGAAGGTAATTCCCAATCCTTCAAGCAATTGTCTTCTTCGTGGTGATGCAGATCCCAATACGACCTGGTAATTGGTCAATTTGAGCATATCAGGTTATATTTTTTAGATAAAGTAAAAATAACAATCCACTAAGCATATAAACCTTCAAGTAGGCGCTAAGTTTGCCATATCCCCTTGAATCGTTTGTAGAATGGATAAAATAGGGTATGGGAGCTGTCGGAAGCACGATCAGAACCAAATAAATAAGGATTGTCCCCCCAAGGAGGTTGTGAAACCGGAGACCTGTTGAGATGACCATCAGGCAAACAAAAGTCAAAACATACAACATCCTTTTCGTACTGACATCTCCAAAAGATATGGGAAAGGTTTTATAACCTGCTGCAGAATCTCCTTCCATGTCTTCTGCATCTTTGGCCACTTCGCGAAGAAAGGTCAATATAAATGCGAAGCTCATATAGAAAGCACCCGTAAATACCACCTGCAAAAATCTGTGGTGGTTGGTGTCCCGGAGCAAGACTAAAGATTCGTATTCTCCCAATAGAATGACGCCGATTACCGAGGCACAAAGTGCAGCAACAATGAAATTGCCTATCAGTGGCAGCTTTTTAAAATAAACATTGTATGCGAATACAACTACCACTGCAACAAAGTACAACATCACATACCACGGCTTGTTTATCTCCAGAGCCAGCGAGAAAGCAATCGGGACAGGGGCAACAGCAAAAAAGGTCAGGAGCAAACCTACAAGTGTTTTTCCGGCAACCTGGTAGGCCCTCTTTCCCTTGTTCAAAAAATCTGGGCGTACATCTGTCAGATCATTATGCAAGTAACCAAATACCGCAACACAAACGGTAATCAAGACAAGCAAATAAAGGTCTTTCAACCAGAGAATGGGTTCTATTCTTTCGGCGTTCAAGGCAGGATAGAGGACACCAAAGGCAAATACAAGCATGGTAGCTGCCACGATAACCAGGTTGGGTACACGGAGCATTCCGAGCAATGCTTCAATCCTGTTTTTCACTGATTATCCCGCCATTCGTAGACCCATTTAGCCTGGATTTGTTCCAAATGCCCTTCATTGCAGTCTTCGCGTAACCCTTTGAAATTTGGCAAATCCAGTACCCATCCAATGAGGTCGGTGAACCTGATGCGATAAATTTTACTCTCATCAAAGTCATCACCGAACTTATCGTAAAGTGCCATAGCAATATCTTCGTGATCGTTCCAGTTAAGAGGGTGGTCATCAAAATCTTTAAATGACATGATCTGTTTTAATGTTCGTGTCCAATAATCTGCGATTGATCCGGAATAACGACCTCAATGTATGCATCATCTTCCAGTATGATGCATTGGCATCCCAGACGGGACTCTAACCTGGGGTTGATCGCCCGGTCAATGAAGTCCTCTTCTTTATCTGATATTTCTTCCAAGAATTCCTCACCTCGTTCTACATAGATATGGCATGTACTGCACGCGCAGACACCTCCACAATTGTGATTCAAATGAATATCATGGTCCTCAGTGATCTCAAGGATGGAATAACCCGCTTCGGCATCAATTACCTCTTTCTCGGGAATGGATTTGTCTTCAAATCTAAACTTTACTGTAGCCATTCAATGTTAGTAAGCAAATCTAACGTGAAAGAGTTCCGTAGAGTTCATCGGTACCGATCAAATTGATCGGTAAAAAGCTTTCAAGTCAAAATTTTTCGCAATATATTAATAGAACGATTAATATTGCCCATCTAAGGTTACTTGATGTCTCAATCCACCTCTCAATCCGATTTTATTCCCTACAAGTTCAAGGATTTAAAAATATATTCTTCCACAGAGTGGCTTGCTGGCAACCGCAAGAAGTATCGGCAGGTCTTCGAACAAAAAGATGTGGCCTACATTTATGTGGAATTATCGCTCATCAACAAACTGTATGACCGAGAGACCTGGGACGCCTCCATCGTTTTAAAATGTTACAGGCTGGGAAAGGGGAAAAAGGAAATTTGTAATCTCACGATTAGCCGGCAAGTGAGCAAACACGACCACATTATATTCATTCGGGAAGGATGGGGACACAAAACAAGTGGTTACTTCTGGAAAAAAGGAAAATATTGCTGGGAGGCTTTCATGGGAGATAAGAAACTGGCCGTTAAGTACTTCTATGTAGAAGATATTGCCAGCCAGCTGAGGCGCGGACCTGAAAGAGCGCTCAAAGTTTCAACCATCCGGTATTTCGAAGGAGACTACGATCACAGTGATGAGGAAGACAAAGTCTACTATTCACAGTTTGACCAGGAAGAAACGCGCTATGTATTTGTGGAGCTTGAAATAGAAAACCGCCTCAATGATCATACGTGGCACAGTGAATTGTTTGTCAAATTTTACAACAATGCACGAGAGTTGAAAGGAGAGGTAG
>JBFKOL010000084.1:0-13988 GCA_041628815.1 Saprospiraceae bacterium
AACGGAGAAGCCGCCTTCATAGCAAATATCGGAACCCTTGTAGAGCCCATTACCGTAGCTGAATTCTGGGCGGGCACCAAAGCGGCTCCTCTGGGCCTTCTTTCCCACAGTGACCAGTTGCAGCAATGGCAGACTGGTGTCACTTCGGATCGGTCGGCTACGGGTTGGGGAGGAAAGGTCGCTGATCTGATCAACGATATGACACCTCCGTTTAACAGCAATGAAAACATCTCTATGAATATCTCACTCGATGGTTCCAATATATTCCAGACGGGTAATCAAATCATAGAATATGCCGTTGACCCCGTTCGAGGAGCCCGTGAGATTATTGGATACAACGATGATTGGCAGTTTGAGACGTTGAGGAAAAACGCCATTGACAATATGCTCAATCAGACTTATTCCGACATCTACCAGCGCACCTATGCCAATGTTCTTAAAAGTGCCAAAGATTCTTTCCAGGAATTCAACGGTGCTATTGAGAATGTAACCCTCAATACTATTTTCCCGGAAGACTATATTGGCCAATCCATGCAAATGACCGCAAAGACGATCGCCGCCAGGAACACATTGGGTTTCAAAAGACAGATCTTCTTCATCAATTTCGGGGGGTGGGATCACCACGATGAAGTCCTCGTAGCACAAAGCAATATGTTTACAGTATTGGATGATGCAATGCAAAGCTTCCAGGATGCTATGACAGAACTCGGCACCAAAGATTGTGTCGTTACTTTTTTAATATCCGATTTTGCCAGGACCCTTACCTCGAATGGTAATGGCACAGATCATGCGTGGGGAGGAAATGTTTTTGCCGTGGGTGGCCCGGTAAAAGGACAGAACATTTACGGGGATTATCCTGAGACGCTCGCTTTGGGCACCAATCCGTTGGATGTGGGCGGCGGAATCGTTCTTCCGACGACATCCGCTGATATGTATTTCGCCGAGTTGTCTCACTGGTTTGGTGTTCCTAAGTCAAACCTGAACGATGTATTCCCCAACCTGTACAGATTCTATGACACGAGCAGTCCTGACAGCCCGATAGATTTTTTAACGATTTCTTAAGGGTACAGCACCTGCTTTTTGTCCTTTTTAAGAAGATAGTCAGATAGTTTTTTCATACGATTTTGGAATAAAGGAGGTATTGCAGATGCCTCCTTTTCCATTATCTGCTAATTTTAACGGAAAATCCGTGAAATGAGAGCACTCTTTTTGATCATGATTTCTTTGGCTTTCATACAATGTAAAAAGCAGGTCCCTCCATTTGGTGTAGAATATGTTTCCGTTGAAAAAGCGAGTGAGTTGATAGAGCAAAACAAGAAAATGAAAGTCATTGATGTGAGAACTGAGGAAGAAGCCACAGAGGGCAAACTGGAGGGAGCCATAGTCATTGATGTCAGAAAAGATGATTTTCAAGATCAAATCGACAAACTCAAAAAGGACGACGTGTATCTCGTTTATTGCCGAAGTGGCAGCAGGAGTGCTACAGCGGTTGAAATCATGGCTGAGAAGGGATTTGACAGGCTCTATATGATGGAAGGGGGATACCTGGAATGGGCTGACAAGATGAAATGATATGCCCAATTATTTGAGGATATTTTTGGATGGCTATGGCGGGTACGCTTCTTATCTCTGGTATGAAATTACCCATCCTTCATGGCACAATTACTTTTACTGGCTCATAGGAGTATCGCTTTTTTTCTTTGCCGTGGAATGGTTGAAACCCTGGCGACCTAATCAAAAGAGGTTCCGAAAGGATTTCTGGTTGGATGCTTTTTACATGTTCTTCAACTTCTTCCTGTTTTCATTAATCGTATACAATGCAGCCTCCGACGTTATAGTAAATTTTTTCAACCATAACGTCCTTCAGATTACAGGTATTGATCTCCGTCAAATGAATCCCATGTATGAGTGGCCTCTTTGGGCCGTTTTGCTGGTAGGGTTCACGGTCCGTGACTTCGTTCAATGGTGGACGCATCGATTGCTTCACAGGGTCCCGCGATTGTGGGAGTTTCACAAGGTGCACCATTCCGTTGAAGAAATGGGTTTTGCGGCTCATCTTCGTTATCATTGGATGGAAACCGTGGTTTACAGATCTATAGAATACATCCCTCTCGCTCTTCTGGGGATCGGACTTTATGACTTTTTTGTCATCCATATATTTACGCTTGCCATAGGGCACTATAACCACTCGAATATTTCTGTTTCGGGAAAGATTACCGGTGCCATCCTGGCGACTTTGGTAGCTCTTGCCGTGGTCACGCAATCTTTCGACATTACCATGGCATCAGATATCGGTATAGGCATGAGGATCATGATTGTAATGATCAGTTGCGTCGCTGGGTTTTGGGTGTTGGGGCCTTTTATGAAGATCCTTTTCAATCATCCAGAAATGCATATTTGGCACCACGCGTACAACTGGCCCTCAGGACATCGATACGGTGTCAATTTCGGGTTGACGCTGGCGGTATGGGATTTCCTGTTTGGGACGGCCTACGTTGAAAAAGACGGGCGCGACATAAAACTGGGCTTCCCGGGTGTCGGAAAGTTTCCCGATTCCTTTAAAACACAGATCACTCATGGTTTCGGTAGTCATTCGTGACGGATATAATTTAAACCTTAAAATCAACTTTCGCACATGAGAGTAGAGCAAGACAATAATTGATTCTATGGATTTCAGGAAATACCGAATTAAAGAAAAGATGTGGTCGTTCAATGACGAGTACAAAATTTATGACCAGAACGAGATGTTGGCCTATGTGGCTAAAGGAAAAAAATTTGTTTTTAAAAAGCACCTTGTTTTCTCAGACTGGCAAGGCAAAGAGCTTTTTATGATTCGTCAAAAGATGTGGACGTTCAAATTCACCTTTTTCCTGCAAAAAGAAGACCGTGATCTCTGCAAAGTCATTAGAAATTTCTCTTTAAAGCCGGTAATCGAAGTTCATTCTCTTGACGAAGACTACAATTTGACGGTTCGTGGCAACCTTTGGGGCAATCAATACCATTTTTACCACGGCGAGGATGAAATTGCCTTTGTTTCAAAAGATTTGTGGAAGTTGGCAGGACATTATGGTGTTGCCATCCGTGAAGATCAGCATGATGCCAAAATACTTGCAACCGTCGTCATCATCGATATTATTCAGTCGATAGAAGGTGCGGCTTGAGTTGATTCCTAATCCGTTCGCTTATTTGACAAAGCGATAGCCAACACTGAAATAGAGCGTCCTGGGGTATATCGGGAATACTACAAAACTGGCCTGGGGATTGGACTCTATGAAAGCTGCAGTAGCCTGGCTGGCGTTAGAACCGAATTGATTGGGGCCAAAGAAATTGGCAATACCACTTGAATTGAAAAGATTGTTGACGGAAAAGGAAAAGTAAAACCTATTGTTGAAGCGATATTCCCATGAAATATCCCATGTTGAATAGGATTGCATTTTGAAACTGTTTTCTAAGTTGCCATACCGGGCGCCCATTATGTGCCAGTCCAAGTCGACGGAATATTTTGTTTGATCCAAGGTAATCCTTGCTGACTGTGTATAAGAAGGGGTATGGGGCAATGAATTTCCGGAAAAATCAATGATCACATCGTCGTTTTCGTCTGTTGTTCCCTGCGTTTGATAGACCTGGTAGTCTTTGAGCTTGCCACTTTGCAGGGTAAGGCGGTATTGAAGTTCAAATAATGATCCTACTTGAAACGCGGACTCCAATTCAAGTCCGACTGTTTCGGAAGAATTGAAAAGAGTCGGGGAATAGAAAATCCTGTTGTTATCTTGATCAAATACGAATTCTGAAAATGGGACATCATTCAGCTTGCTATAGAATCCGGATATAGCCAGGCTCGTTCTGGGATGATAGAACTTTACGCCTCCTTCCATCTGTTCAATATCCTGTATGGTGCCTTTACCGGGTAGGTCTACATTGACAAAATTGTTGGTATAGTAATTGATTTCTGGCGCCTTGTTTCCGCTGGAATATCGAGCGTACACCGATGTAGAGCGAGATATTGTATGATTGATACCCAGCGAATAGGACAATGTCAAATAAGAAAAGTCAATATTTTCTGATCCTGTTTTTTCTAATACGCCACCATCATAGGATGTGAGGGGGTTACCATCAATACCACCTTCTCTTGTTGAATTGGCAAAGCGGTCTCTGTCACCTTTGTGTTGAATTCTTTCAAGTCGTACTCCGGCATCTAATAATGTTGATGACGATAGAGGAGCGTGCACCATGCTGTAAATTGCGTTTTGCGAAGCGCGAATATCGGCTCCCTGGTAGAACAGGGCACCATAATTGCTCAGTCCGAGCTCATCCGAAAGAGCTCTTGAAGGTTCACCCGGATTGACCAGGTTGACTTCCAATAACCTGGGGGAAGGCTCATAGGTCGTATAAAGGAAACTAGCATTGGTATATAGGTTCACATTGGAAACAGATGAAAACATTCCTACCTCAAAGTGCAGATCATTTATTTCACGTACCAGCCTGAGATCCTGGATGTATTCGTTGATCGCGTCATCTCTTTTCCACGCACCAGTCCCCATCACGGCGTCAAAAGGCAGTTTGCCCTGAATGTATTCGAAGGTAGGAGGCATTCCCTGAAAGGCATTTAGGACGCCCAAGTTGTTAACAGAAGCTAGTGTCTGTCCGGTTGCGGATTCCTTGAATTCCACCAAACCTACTGGGAAGGGGTCTCCGCTTATGAAATACGTTAGAAAATTCTCAAGACCCAGGGGCTGGCCTCCGATGGCATTTTGCCAATCGATCCTTTTTCTTGAATAGCGTGCTTTCCCTTCCAGGATCCAGCTGCCTAGTGCGATATCGATATTGGCTTGTAGCGCTATGTCCTTGGCTCTTATGCCATTGGAAGGGTTGTACGCATAAGTCGTGCTGCTGTTGCTTCTTCCATCCGGGAGTCTTGCATCCAAGGAAGGGGGCAAAAGTGATGTCGACGAAAAATCCTGGCCGAAGGCGGGTATGGGATTATCCCATCCTGAGGCAGCAAGACCGGTATACCGGTTGACCTTATCGTTGAGATATTTAATGCGGAAATCAAATATTCCTTTGGAGAACACTTTTGAGATGGAAATCTTAAACTGGCCACCTTCGTTCATGCTGTAATCCAGATTTCTGGGACCCTCGTCGTAGCGAAACATATAGGAGAAATTGTGTTGCCATCCGCTTCGGCCTATTGGTCCTCCTGAAATACCTTCCAAACGCCCCATCCATCTACCTGATTCGTACAAGCCGAAAGTGACTCTGTCATGGCTTTGGTAGACTGTATCAATGCGGCGGGTGTCAAACTGTATAAGGCCACCCGGCGCATTGGCGCCAAGGATCATGGATTTTCCTCCCCTCAGCGATTCGACCTTGCTGACAGACAGATCAGGCCTGAAGAAAAAATCCGGGGTATAATAGTTGTATTGCACAACCGTGACGGGAAGGCCGTCTTCATACAGCGATGAATAATACCATCCAATATCGTCTTCAGCAGAAAGAGATATTCCTCGCGTGTGAACGCGTGAAAAAACCTCGCCGACGGAGGCGTCCACAAAATGTCCAGGAACCCCTTTTAAGGATGCCGCGGTTCCCTGTAGCCCCATCAAATCCTCACCGTCAAGGGAATAGACAGAAACTGGGGTGAGTAATTTATCCTTATCAACGCGAGCGGTAATGACGATTTCGTTGAGACGCAATGGGTCGGTCAGAACCGTGTCCTGCTGAGCAGTCACATCTAGCCACAAAATTACCATCAATGCGGTGACTATCGATAAGCGAAATACCCGATTAAATAGTGTCTTCAGAGCCCTAAGATTTTCTTGTTCACCTCTTCACTTCCACCACCACCGGCAAAATCATCAAAGGTTTTATGTGTAACCTCTATGATGTGACTCGCTATAAATGGAGCTCCTTCAGCGGCACCCTGCTCCGGAGACTTGATGCAGCACTCCCATTCGAGGACAGCCCAGCCATCGTAGCCATACTGACTCAGTTTACTGAAAATGGCACCAAAATCAATTTCACCATCACCCAGCGATCTAAATCTTCCAGCCCTGTTCACCCAATCCTGGAAACCGCCGTATACTCCGGACTTGCCGGTGGGGTTGAATTCGGCGTCCTTGACATGAAACATTTTTATACGGGAATGGTAGAAATCAATGAATTGCAGGTAATCCAGTTGTTGCAAAACAAAATGACTCGGATCATACAGGAGGCAGGCGCGTTTATGATTACGGGTATGATCGAGGAACATTTCGTAGGTGTGCCCGTCATGGAGATCTTCCCCGGGGTGGATTTCATAACAGCAATCAACACCCCGTTCGTCATAGTGATTGAGAATGGGTGTCCATCTTCTGGCCAATTCTTTAAAGCCTGTTTGTACTAGACCTGCCGGCCTCTGAGGCCACGGATAAACGGTATGCCAGAGCAAGGAGCCAGAAAAGGTAACACTTACATTTAACCCCATATTCCTACTTGCATCTGCAGCCCATTTTACTTGTTGGGTGGCCCATTCCGTTCTTGCCTTTGGATTGTTTCTTACAGATTCTGCTGCAAATCCATCAAACATGATGTCATAAGCCGGATGAACGGCGACAAGTTGACCCTGTAGATGAGTAGATAATTCGGTTATTTCTAATCCGTGTTGAGCTACACGACCTTTAATTTCGTCGCAATAGTCCTTGCTTTTGGCAGCTTTTTCGAGATCAATACAGCGACTGTCCCACGTGGGTATCTGAACACCCCTGTAACCCAGTCCGGATACCCATTTACAAATATTGTCCAACGTGTTGAAAGGAGCTTCATCGCCCATGAATTGAGCTAAAAAAATTGCTGGTCCTTTTATTGTTTTCATACGGATGATAGATTTGGATTCATATTAATTCACAAGATGTGAGCAGCGAAAGTCGCATCTTGAACAACTATTTGCGCTATTTTTGTCTCCCTGCGGGAAACTATGCTGAAGCACGCAATTATCGTGCGCTAAAATTAGGTTATCTGCTAAACAAAAAAAATCATCCCATTGAATTTATAAGGGATTCACCTAAATAAAGCCATTATGTCTATATCAAGAATTTGTTTTCTGGCCGGTTTGTGGATCGCCATTTCATGCAGTCCCAAAACGACAGTTACCGAAACAGTAGAAGAGTCTTCCACGACAGCAGAGATTCCTGCAACCATAGAAATTGACCGCACTGAAATCCTGTGGGACGAATGGGGTGTGCCTCATATTTATGCAGTAGACAACCGTGATTTGTTCTACAGCTTTGGATGGGCGCAGATGCAAAGTCACACCAATCTTATTTTAAAAATATATGCCATGTCGCGGGGTAGAGCAGCTGAGTATTGGGGAGAACAGTACCTGCAGAATGACCGCATCGTTCATGCGCTTGACCTGCCGACTATATCTCGCCAGTGGTACCAAAGTCAGACGGAAGAATTCAAAGGATACATTGATGCTTTCTCTGAAGGAATGATGGATTATATCACCGAACATCCAGAAGAAGTGGATTCACTATTTCTCGAGGTGCTTCCTGTTGTGAAGGAAGATGTGTTGCAGCACGCACTCTTTGTTCTATATACCCGATTTGTCGGTGGTGGGGAGTTGTACCAGGCTGTACGGTGGGATCAAATGGGGTCAAACACCTATGCCGTCGGTCCGAAGAAAAGTGCAAGTGGCAATGCGATGTTGGTGATGAATCCACACCTTCCTTGGAGCGATGAATGGCTTTTCTATGAGGCCCATTTTAATACCTCAGATTTGAATTTGTACGGTGCTACACTGGTAGGGCTTCCCACTTTGGGTATAGCTTTTAATCAATACCTGGGATGGAGCCATACCAACAACACCATCGACAATGCCGATCGATACGAGCTTACCATGCGTGACAACGGCTATGTCCTGGACGGAAATATAAAGCCCTTCATTGTCAGGAGGTCTTCTTTGAAAGTAAAAGGCAATGACGGCAAGCTTGAAACTGTGGAGTTGAATGTATTGTCGACACCTGAACATGGCACGGTGATCAAAGTAAGTGATAATAAAGCCATTGCCGTTAAGATGCCGGGATTTGACCGTCCTTACGGCATGGTGCAATGGTGGCGGATGGGAAATGCTAAATCATTTAATGAATTTAAGGATGCCTTAACCGAAGTACAAATACCATTCTTTAATATCATGTACGCCGATAAGGAGGGTAATATTTTTTATATGTTTAATGGCCAGGTACCCGTTCGCAGGGTAGGAGATTGGGATTTCTGGAGCGGGATAGTCGGGGGTAGTAGGAGTTATAACCTTTGGTCCGACGTACATCGTTACCAGGATCTCCCGAAAATCGAAAATCCTTCAACAGGGTGGTTGCAGAATGCCAACGATCCGCCATGGACCTGCACATTTCCGTTGCAATTAGTGCCCAAAGACTATCCGTCTTATATGGCACCTGTCGAAATGGGATTCAGACCACAAAGATCCGTAAGGATGCTCTACGAAGATCCCAGTATTACCTTTGATGAGCTGGTGAGTTATAAGCTTTCTACAAGAATTGAATTCGCGGACCGCATCCTGGATGATCTGATTGAGTCCATTGAAAAGTATGGTTCGCCTAAGCTTTATGAGGCGCGAGATGTTCTAAAAAATTGGGACAGGCATGCCGACGCAGAAAGTCGCGGCATGGCATTGTTTTACAGCTGGGCACAAGAAATCAATCCCTCCCGATCTTCGAATTTCGAAAGGCCATGGACGATCGCTGACGCCATGCGTACACCGGACGGACTGGCAGATCAGGAAGAAGCGGTCCGGGCATTAAACAGAGTAATCGAGCATTTCGAAGAAGCCAATATCCCATTGGACGTACCGTGGGGTGAGGTATACCGCATCAAATACGGGGATTATGACCTTCCCGGCAATGGATCCGACGGTTCGGTAGGCATCTATCGCGTAGCGTGGTCTGGAGGACCTGAAGAAAACGGAATAAGTTATATATCCGGTGGAGATTCCTGGCAAGGAGTCATAGAGTTTGGTGATCGCGTAAATGCCAAGGTGTTGTTGAGTTATGGCAACAGCACACAAAGGAACTCTCCACATTACGGTGATCAGCTTGCATTGTTCTCCAAAAAAGAATTGAGAGATTGCTACTTCTATCCCATGGAAGTAAAAAGACATGTTTCCAGGAGGGAAACGCTACGCGAGGGTAAGTTCAGGTAAAAGGTGATCTTTTCGGAACGAGCAGTTGTGGCATCAAACAAATGAATAGCCGTGTTTGGTCAAGGGTAGTGATCTCACTCTTTTACCAGTGGCAGCAAAAAGAGCATTGACAAGTGCTGGCGCAGCAGGTGGTGTGCCTGGTTCACCAACACCGCCAGGATATTCATCGACTTCCATAATATGCACTTCGGTACGAGGGGAAACCCCCATTCTGACCATCTCATACTGAGGGAAGTTGTCCTGCTGAATTCGGCCGTTGTCTAACGTAATTTCTCCGTACAGGGCTGCCGACAATCCGAAAATGATTCCTCCTTCCATTTGTGCTGCGATCGTGTCGGGATTCACGATCCTACCACAGTCAATTGCACAGAAGTACTTGTCGATGGAAAACTGATTCTCACCAATACGGGATATCTGTGCTACTTGACCCACGATGGATCCAAAAGACTTGTGAAGTGCTATCCCTTTATACTCATCGGGTGATGAACTCGACGTCCAGTTGCCCATGTCGGCTACCGTCTCAAGTACATTTTTGAACCTGGGATGATTATCCAGTTTGCTTTTCCTGAATTCAAAGGGATCCATGCCTGTGTGGTAGGCACATTCGTCCATAAAACATTCTGTAAAAAACCCGTTTTGAGAATTGCCCACACTTCTCCAGAACCCTACCTGGATTGGGAGTTCTGCCTGGCCAAAACTCACCCTCCTGTTTTTCATGAGGTAGGGAAGATGAATGGCTCCTTCCGTGGTGGCCACATCGTCTTCGGGTTTTGTGGCCATGCTGGGCATAATGCGCTTCATCGAACTGTTGGAGACCGACTGAAGGGCTATCTTGTTGTCCCATGCGGTGATTTCTCCATTTTCCTTAATGGTAGCACGGAATCGACTTTTGACCGCTGGACGATACATATCGTTCTTCATGTCCTCTTCTCGCGTATATATGAGCTGAATCGGGATTCCTTCCATAGCCATGGCTATGGCAGAAGCGCGAATGACCATATCTGGTTCGCTACGGCGCCCAAAACCACCACCGAGATATTGTGTATGCACAACGATATTTGATTTTTTTATCCCTGTTCTTTCACTGGCCTTGGATTGTACCACCGATGAAGCCTGATGCCCGACCCATATTTCCAATGATTCATTCTTGTAGAGAACAGTGCAATTGACAGGCTCTAAAGTTGCATGTGCCAAATAAGGGACTTCGTAGGTAGCCTCCAATACATCCTCAGCCGAGGAGAAAACGTCATCTACCTTTCCTTCATCTTCAGGTATGGCAATGGGTGGAGCTGACAGGATATCATCCAGTAATTGGGAAATGCTTTCTGATGACAGGTCTCCATGGCCGTTATTCTCTTCATCGAGATCGAGTGCCAGAGCTGCATTTTTAGCACGCCATGTATTGTCGGCAATGACCGCAACACCTTCATCTATTTGTACGACTTTTTTAACGCCGGACATGGATTCGACCTCGTCCTTATTTTTTATCCCAGTGATGTTTCCACCGACCATGGAAGGATGGCGTATTACTGCGTACAACATACCTTCAGGTCTTACGTCTAAACCAAATTTTGCATTGCCGGTCACTTTTGCAGGAATGTCAAGACGTCGTGCAGGTGTCCCTATCAATCTGAATGATTCTTTACTTTTAAGCTGGGGCAATCGATCAATGCGCTCCAAAGCGGCAGCTGAGGCCAACTGGCCGTAACTCATTCTCTCTTCCGTTGCCCGATTGATGACATAACCTCTTGATGCAGAGCACAGGGAAGAATCTATTCCCCAATGTTTGGCTGCTGACTGGATCAACATGGTTCTTGCGGTTGCCCCAGCCATACGCATACTGTCGTATCCATCTGGGATAGATGTACTTCCACCAGTTCCCACTATGGGAATGGCCGAATACACTTTTTCCATCAGCGTGAGACCTTTGTAGACATCCTTTGGTGCGGAGGTAAGTAAAAATGTATTGGAGTATGGGGATTCCGGCTGGGGTGCAACCACCTGAACTTGCTCCATATCGACCTCGAGTTCTTCAGCGATAAGCATGGGTATGGAGGTATAGACACCCTGGCCCATTTCGGCACGAGGGACAGCCAGTTGGATGGTATTATCAGGGAGAATGCTTACCCATGCATTGAGCATGTCACCATCAAAGCCCAGGCCCGAGTATTTCTTGATCTTTTTGTTTAGAAAGGCGAGCCCGCCTACGCCGACGACAAGTCCGCCACCAACTACACCACCGGTGATCATAAAGGCGCGTCGGGTCCATTTGTTCTTTTTTCCGGATTCTTTGTTCATACTTCTCAATTAAAGGGATCCCAATAAGCTGGAGGCTTCTTTCCTCAGTCTGGACGCAGTGTGAATTGCTTCCCTGATGCGTTGATAGGTACCACACCTGCATATATTTGTAATGGCCGTATCGATGTCTTCATCCGTTGGTTCGGGTTTTTCATCGAGCAAGGATTCAGCAGCGATGATCATACCACTCTGACAATATCCGCACTGAGGCACCTGGTGCATCACCCAGGCTTCCTGAACGGCTGATAAATTAGCTGGTGAACCTATACCTTCGATGGTCGTAATTCGCTTGCCTTCACACAATGCAACGGGCGTAGTGCAAGACTTGACAGGTTGGCCATCGAGCATGACGGTACATGCACCACATGACGAAACACCGCAACCGTATTTGGTGCCTGTCAAGTTGAGTTCATCCCTGAGAGCCCACAAGAGAGGCATTCCCGGCTCCACCTTTATTTCATGATCTTTACCGTTGATGTTCAAAGTCATAGAAGTAAGTTTCGCTATTTAAGAAATACGGATATCAATATCAACTTACTGACAGATTGATTGATCCATTACCATTTAACCCACTTGGATTTCGAATTACCCGATTCGATCACCTTGTAGATGAATTGCATACCGCGGAGTCCATCTTGCACAGATGGAAAATCCTCATAGAGTGGATCGGGTTTTTGGTTGGCCAGCCTGGCCTGGACACATTTGGCAAAATTCCGGTATATATTAGCAAAAGCTTCCAGATAACCTTCCGGATGACCAGCCGGTATCCGGGTATGGGCCTGTGCTTCGGCGCTTAAATCACCCACACCTGTCCTGTAGATTTCCTTGGGTCGGTCCTGGTATTTGACAATAAGGCTGTTGGGATACATCTGGTGCCATTCCAACCCCGCTTTTTCTCCATAAATCCTGATGGCAAGACTGTTTTCTTCTCCTGCAGAAATCTGGCTTGCAAAGAGAATTCCCCTCGCCCCGTTCTCGAACCGCAGTAAAACATTGCCATCGTCATCCAATTGTCTTCCTTCAACAATGGTGCTGATGTCAGCACACAATTCAGCGATTTTCAATCCCGTAATGTATTCGGCGAGGTTTTCTGCATGCGTGCCAATGTCACCCATCGCACCTGCGATACCGGATCTTTTTGGGTCGGTACGCCATGCCGCCTGTTTTTGATCTGTTCCTTCAACAAATGTCGATAGCCAGCCTTGCGGATATTCTACGACCACTTTTCTAATTTTACCCAATCGGCCGTCCTTGATCATTCGCTTTGCCTGTTTTACCATTGGGTAGCCCGTATAGTTGTGTGTAAGAGCAAAGATCAACCCTGATTTTTCTACAATGCGTACGAGATCTTCTGCCTGTTCCAGGTCAAAACATAAGGGTTTGTCACATACCACGTGAAAGCCGTTTTCCAACGCCATTTTTGCCGGACCGTAATGCACGTGGTTGGGAGTCACTATGGAGATAAAGTCCATACGCTTGTCTTTAGGCAATTGTTTTTCCTTTTCAATCATCTCGGCATAACTGCCGTAGACACGCGATGGATCCAGGAAAAGATCTTGCCCGGAAAGTTTTGATTTCTCGGGATCGCTGCTAAAGGCACCACAGACAAGTTCAATTTGACCGTCAAGAGCTGCAGCCATCCGGTGAACGCCACCAATGAAGGCACCACGACCTCCACCTACCATACCCATTCTTATTTTTCGAGACATGTTTTGCTATTTACGGTGTAGAATAAAATGACAAAGGGATCCAATAAGCTTCCCAAGATAAAAGAAAGATGCCGTAATCCGTGACGCTATTGTCTTAATAAGTCCTGCAAAGTCCAAGGAACATCCTAGCCTGTACACATTTAAGTGATTCAGGCTTTCCAAGGTCAGAGCAGTATGAAATCTTTATTTCTTTCTGCTTGCCATTTTCTGGCTCGTCTGCTTTGACATAGCTGGATTGACCGGGGCCCCGTTTTGGCAGGGTTCAGTATCTATCGTTAAAGTACTGCTGGCAGGGGCTTCAAATTCTCCTTCTATATCTACACTCCACCCTGCCGACAAGATCACAGTGGCATTTGGACCGGCTAGATCGACCATTCCTTGCATGACGATGTTGTCCTCAACATTGAGAATCGTGTTGTCCGGAATGGTTTCGTCTTCAAAAGTGATCGAGTAAACATCGCAAGGATCGAGTTCGCATCCTTCTGGGACAGAATAATCTTCGGTGCCATCAAACCTGCTTTGGTGCGATCCCTGATCGGCATTGGTTCCCAGGCCTCTTTTTGCAAATGCCCGCCATATTTCACATTGATTGGCGCCACCGTACAAATTGAGATCCGCCTGGAGTATGGCGTCCCGGCCATCTACGAATCCCGGGTTGCATGGCTGGAGCTTCATGCCTTCTATGACGAGCTGTAAAGCAATGTTATTTCCTCCTGTACCATAGTAAATGTCGGGATCAAACCCGTATTTCCGGACGAGGTTCCACACCATTTCCCACAGCATGG
>JBFKOL010000085.1:0-13968 GCA_041628815.1 Saprospiraceae bacterium
ACCATCGAGGGACTGTCGGCTGCTGTCGCATCAAAGCAAGTGGAAAAAATATGGAGGCTAGCCATTGGAATGGGTCGGGAAGACTATTTCATTCCCAAACGTACGGAGCCGATCGTCGACGATCATCGCTTTGTTTTCGAGATAACAGCTATCCCGGTGGTCAATATAGTGAACCATGGAGAAGAGAGTACGTTCGCTTCTTACCACCACACACACAACGATAATATGGATATCATTTCGAAAGAAACCCTGAAAGCAGTAGGTCAAGTTGTTACGGCTGTCGTGTTCAAAGAGTCCAATCGCGAATTCTGAATGATCTCCATCCTCATACCCGTGCACGAGGTCACTGTGACAAAGCTGGTAAGTGAGCTCGTTACCCAATGCCAAAAAGCAAAGATTGATTTCGAAGTACTTGCCTTTGACGATGGTTCATCGGATAAAATAAAGCAAAGTAATAGATCTGTCCTCGGAATCATTGGGGTAAACTATGTCGAACTCAGTCAAAATCTGGGCAGAAGACGGATTAGAAACCAATTGGCCAAATTAGCACGGTACGACCACCTGCTTTTTTTAGATGCTGACTCAAGGATCCTTTCAAAAAAATACATTCGGGTATATTTAAAAGCGATAACGGAACACCCAAATGATGTTATTGCCGGTGGTAGGATCTACAGCCCCAATGCTCCGAAAGACAAAAGCAAGCTGCTCCATTACCTGTATGGTTCTCAACGTGAATCTGTTGCAATTAAGTTCAGAAAGCGCCACCCGTCGCGTTTTTTTCATTCCAACAACTATGTCGTGCCAAGAGAGGTGCAACTTTCCATGCCCTATGATGTCAACATCCGTGGATATGGCTATGAAGATCTCGTTATGGGCAAGCGATTTGCCAAAGAAGGAATCGCTATCAGGCATATTGACAATCCTGTCAAACATGGAAAATTAAGATCTGTCGACGATTTTCTGGAGACGACGAGGGAAGCCATAGAAAACCTGTACGTCTTGAACGAAAAGTACGATATGGGTCATGTCAGATTACAGAAAGCCGTAAACTGTATTCAAAGTTTTCGACTGGCTGGACCCATCCTCTATCTTCTCCGTTCTAAACATCAGCAAATACTTGATAATCTGCAATCTGATCGTCCCAAGTTGTTCAATTATGATCTTTTGCGTCTAGAGTGGTTATTATCACAATATGAAACCCAAACGACAAAATAACAACCCCCTGTTGGTGCTTGTTTCATCAAACGCTGCTTCTACCATTTGAAGATTATGTTAATAAAATGTTATTGTCATTATGAATTGTGCAGGATTTTTCTCTTATTTGAGTTGAAAACCGGTTGATCGATATAACTCTGTCATTTGATTGAATCTTAACGAAATACCTTTTTCATGATGACGACTGCCCGATTCCGCAATTTGGAATTGGGCATTTTTATTTATAGGGTTGGATCTTGTCGGGTAAGGTCCCTTTTTCTACGATTTCATGAAATTCTGTGGCAAGATCTATGGATCTGCGGCATATTTCATCCCAATAGGCCATTCGAGCTTCCTGCTCCGCACCGAATCGTTCAAAGTCCTTCAACTCGGAAATCCTTCTTTTAGGCAGACTCCTTACAAACTTGTCTGAAGGATAGACCAGCAATACCCTTGCCATGTATTCAAGATTGGCGCTCCTGTTCCATGGCAATTTTTTATCAAACCAGCCAGGCAGGACAAAAGGACTAAAATGTGGTTGCAATACCAGCCCGTCTGTTAAATTGAATGGCATCGAAATGTGATAGTCGGTTATGCCACCATCCCAGAACAGCCCCGAGGCTGCTCCTTGTATGTTTCTCACACCATTCATCATAATCGGGATGGAACCACTTCCCTGTAACGCATCCAGTAAATTCAGGGAAGAAAGACGAACAAAATCGGTGCCAAGACAATCCATTTCGGGCGTAAAGAAGGTATCTTCCGAAGAGGTAAAAATCGTTCTTCGGACGGCCAAGTTCAGGTTTCTTCTCGAGAAGGCATTGCCAAAAGCCGTTATAGCAAATCCGGGGTACAGCAATTCTTTTCTGGCGCTGCTAAGAACTCCTTTCCCACGACTGGTGATGATGTGTAAAGGTCTTATGGAGTTTGAGATGATGGTTTCTTCTTGACCGTTGATCATATGATTGATGATCCACCTGCAGGCCAGCGAAATTTCACCCGGACTGGGCATATCAGAGTATCTGTAGTGGCTATAGGCTCTTCGCAGCCTGTCCATAGAAACCCCTGGGTTTCGGCAAGCCCCGGCGGCCATTTGCCATGCTCCGACCGAGGAACCAACCAGGTGAACGATCTTTTTCGATTGCGATAGGAGATCCTGAAGGACATACCTGGTCAGACCAAATATGGAAAACCATTTAGGACCTCCCGCAGCAGAAATGACCGTTCCTACACTATTTGGATAAAATCCCTGGCGTTTTATCAACTGAAACGCATCCCGACCCGCAACAAACCTCAATAACTCAGACATTGTAAAAGTCAATCCTTCCTTTTTGAGAAGCATTCATGAACCAATCGAAAATTTTTGGTTTCGAAATAAATTACCCAACTGACCCAACAAATGTATCGGCTTTGACGTATTCTACACAAATCGATACACGTGAAAATACCATTGTGTTTTTTGCTGGTAATTTGTTCTATCACTTCTTGCCACGACGACACCCGTGATCAGGATACATCTGGTGATTACCTCGTTTTTGGGATCTATCATAATTTTTGTGTTGGGAATTGCTGGCACCTTTTTCGGATTGAGGGAAACCATCTGTATGGCGATGCATTCGATCATCCTCGAAATGGCGAGATCAGTTTTCAATCTGACCCTTTACCTGACAGGTCTTATCAATTGGCCACCCCATTGCTTGAAATTCCTGATGCTATAGAAGAATCGGACCGCGATACCTACGGATGCCCGGATTGTGCCGACCAGGGAGGATATTACCTGGAATTCAAAAATGATGGTGTTAAGAGAATAGTCCATTTTGACACGAGGTTGGATGCATATGCCGAGCTCACAGCTGTCGTGGATTATGTCCGGTTATTGGCTGACATTACCACTCAACTTGCGAATTAACTATTTTGGAAGTGCAATGGATGCCATCACACCGTAATTTTTGAAAAGCAATTCCTGGTCCTTAACAGTTACATCTCCACTCAGGTCAAGATCCATTCGAAGGTATTTACTGTTCAATCCGTTCTCTTTTCTCCAAAGGGACAGATCGTGCTCATCAATGACGTACGAGGCCATCGTGGTGGAATGCTGATCGCCATTGCCTGCCGCCATGACCACAATTCCATTCTTTAACACCTTTGCACCGCTTTGCCGGGCATTGTATGGATCCTGAGACCGGAAGTCAAAAGACAGCCTGTTGTCGATGACGGCAACGGGCATATGAGATATCACGCCCAAATGGTTCCGGTGTTCTACCATGACGTAGTACTTTCTCTTGGTATTGAGGTTGCAGTCACCTGATTCGTCAACAATCCTGATCTGTCCGTCGGCCAGTAGAAGTCCAGAGTACTGGCAAACTATATTCATAGATTCCGAATCGTCAACCAGACTTACCAGGACCCAATCTACCGTTGAAGACGGATATTGAAAAGACTTTTTTAATGCGTTGTCTTCTCTACCCCGATAATGCCATGGCGCGCGGTTGTAGGGTTGACCGGCCTTTGTGGCCTTGCCAAAGAAAGTTTTTGGTCGCTGACCGGGTAAGTAACCTCTATCGTAAAGACGCGTATGCATCCATTCATCCCCAGACATGGCTCCCTCCAAGAAAACATGGATATCTATATTTATAGGGGTAATGTCCTGAATGAGGTTGAAGGGATCCGTTTTTGACTCAACAAATGAATCAACGACCTGGCCAAGAAGAATGAAAAGGAATAATAACTGAATCATAGGATGTCAATTGCGCCTCTCTTGTTATATAAGACACGATATGCAATCGTACACCCTATGTGATGGTTTGTATTATGTCAGATTATCTGGGTATGTCGGTAAATCTTCCTAAATTTTCAATGGTCAGCTTTTCATCTTTGACATTTACATCTCCATTCATGTCGAGATCACCAATGAGGTAAGAACTGTTGCGACCACTTTGTTTTTGTATAAAAAGAATATCGTTAAAATTGATATCCCTAACTGAGGATGAAGTTCTTGTTTGATCGACATTCCCTGCAAACATGGCAAATACACCAGGAGCCACTTCTTTTTGCCCACTTCCAAAAAGTTTGCGATAGGACTGCTGTACGGTAAAATCGTACCTGAACTCCCCATCTTTCATATAGACCGGTTCGGGAGTCATCACCATGAGATGGTTGCGGTGTTCGACAAGAAGATGATACGGAAGTTCATCGTTCAGCAAGCAGCTTTCCAGGCCCTCGGGAAACAATACCGAGCCGTCCTCTAGCAACATGGCAGCGCGACGGCATATGGAACTACCAGTAAGATCAGCCGGCCTGATGGTTATCAACAACCAGTCAATGAATCCCTCGGGATAGGAAAAGTCACCTGTGCCTTCTGTTCCGTTGTAATTCCACGGTAGTTGGTTATAAGGTTGCCCGGCTTCGGTTTTTTCACCAAACAAAGTTACCGGGGTCAATCCCGGCAAATATCCTCCTTCTTCTAGGATACTGATCATTTTGCCATGTTGCTCGTCGTACGGCCCTTCAAGGATTATTGAAAGTTTCATATCGATGGGATCCTCATCCAAGCACCCGCTTGGTTCAGGCAGTTCAATTTCGAATACTTCTTCACAACCTATGCGATCCGTGATGGATACGTAATAGATTCCGGCTGCCAATTGGTCGACAAAAGTTCCGCTCGCACCGTGATCCCATTTGTATTGGTAAGGACCGATTCCTCCCGAGGCCTCAATAAGAATGAAGCCGTCATCAGAATGACAAGCTGGTTCTGCAAATTCAACCAATTCCACTTCCAGATCGCTGTCTTCAGCCGCGAGAAAAATATCTTTAACGACCTGTGTACCGAGTATATCCGTGATGATACACGTATACACACCAGGTCTGAGGCCGGAAACATCTTTGGTCCGCGCGCCGGTCGACCATTGAAAGGTAAATGGGGCACATCCAATGATATTGAGTCTTATTTCGCCATTTGCCAGATTACATGTGCTGTTCTTGGTATCGACAATAACGTTGAGGTCACAAGTAGTGGAGGGTTGCAAACCAAAATCCATAAAGGGCACTTCCTGGCCACTCAGTAGTTCGACAGCGGGTGATCGCATCTCTCCCGTCTCCTCTTTGAAGTATGATCCAGGCATAACGCCGCAAGGATGAAATCCTTGCGGAACATGGGTAGAAACGTAATAGCTGCCAGGTCCGAATTTGTCAAAGCTATAAAATCCGTCTTCACCGGTGGACGTTTTAGCCAATACGATGTCATCTTTGCCGTGCAACAGAACAGTGCCTGACCCAAACCCAACCTCGTTTCCGTCTTCTTTACAGTCCCCGTCAAGATCTATCCACACCCTGTTTCCAATATGGACGTTCCGGTAAAGGGCGATATGTACATTATCGATGTCAATTTTCCCCGAGACGACGATTGAACGTGATTGGATTTGACCGGGTATGAAATAGGAACTGACGTTTTGAGTCCCAAATTCACCCACTCGAAATGACCCTATGTCAGCTATCCTGATAAAGTACGCACCGCTGCCTAATCCACCAAAGTAATAACTGCCATCCGATGCCGGTTCGACCGAGGATATCAATACACCAGCTTCCCCATAAAGATCAAGCGAAATGGCCGTAACTGGCGGATCGAAAATGTCTCTTCTACCGTTTGCCTGGAGGTCTTCCCAAATATTTCCTGAAATGCTTCCTTCACATTTTTCTTGGTAAGGCACTGTCACTGAGTGAATGAGTTCACATCCTGACTGGTCGGTAATTGTTACTTCATACATTCCCGGACCAAGCCTGTCCAGGTGCTCTCCCGTTCCGGGTACTTCGTGTGACCACCGATAAAAATAAGGTTGATTGCCTCCGCTGACTTTTAAGAATATTGCGCCAACATTGTTGTTGCAGGTAGTCGCAATCACGGAATCTACAACAATCATATCGTCCAAGGTTGATTGTATCTCGAAACTTTCAACCGTAGTGCATCCCCTATCATCTGTAATGGTCAAAGTGTAGGTGCCCGTGTCAAGATTGTTGATAACGGGTGCCGTAGCACCATTACTCCAGGCATAGGTATAATTACCTTCATTGAGAATTGTGACGGCGATAAACCCAGGCTGACCAATGCAGTCGAGATCTTCGATCACTGCATCAAAGACCACATCATGGGTATCGATCAGCGTTTGTCTGAAAGAACTTATATTGCCACATTCATCTGCTGCCGTCCAGGTACGCAAGATGTTTTTGCTGCATAGACCACTTGTGATCTCTTCGAAATCTAGTGTTACTGTACCACATGCATCGGCCACCGTAATTTGGGCCGTATCTGGCCATGTATCGCTATGAAAGTATGTGATTTCGTCAGGCAGCTCGATGAAGTATGGATCTACGGTGTCCAACCTGGTAATGCGTTGACTAATCTTACTCATGTTTTCACAGTCGTCCATGGCTGTCCAAGTCCTGATATACGTGGTGCTACAGTGCTCGTAAATCGTCTGGTCGTCGATGCTCAGTTCAACAGAGGAGCACTCATCCCTGAACCTGGGAACATCGAATTCCAGTGGATCATCGCAATAGATGATCTTGTCCGCCGGAACGAATGCAGGTACTGGTGGCACCGTATCTATCAGTATGACCTGCTGCACAAACCTGGCAATATTGCCACACTGATCCTGAGCTTCCCAACTCCTGGTGATGGATTGATCGGCACAGTTTCCATTATTATTAATTTCTTCCGTATAGGTTATGAAAATGTGGCTATCACAATTATCCCTGACAATAAAGGGACTCAAGTTGTCTGCTTCGAGGCATGATGTAACAAGGACGCTGTCCAGCTGGATGAATACGGGTGGAGTAAGGTCAACATATCGAATAGCTGAAACACACCACACACTGTCTCCACAGGCATTGAATACCGTAAATCTCACCGGTTCGATACCAGTATGATCGGAGCATTCTCGTATTCTTTCACCGCGTCGAACGACAATATCAAGATCTTCAGGCATATCGAAAGATGCTATAGCGCGGGATAACCAGCCATTGATTTTTTTATTCTGCCCGGGTTCGTCACATTGCAAAATCAACTCATCGGGACAATTGATCAATGGGGCAAGCACACCACAAGTATCTGGCTGCCAATATGATAGATTTTTAAAGTGATCATTAGAAACCATGGCATGGCCTATGGCATCTACCGGATCCATACATAAAAAAATCAATACAAATGCGACATACCTCGACCAGGCTACCATCTTTTCCAATGTTTACTACCGGATCACGCACATGTTTTACACCATCGTACCTTTTTTTCGATAGGTGTGAAATAGCTTTGCCGAGGGTGTCTATTAAGTCAAGCAGGCCGGATGTGCAATCAGTGGTGATCGACGAATGTGTGTTATGACAAATATAGAAAACAAGAAGCGTGATAACGTATTAAATATTAGTTTTTTTTCTAATATTTCCTACAACCTGGTGATCCATCCGTATTTATCCTTCAATTCTCCGGATCTAATGCCGTTTATTCTGGCCTTGAGTGATTTAGCCCATGAAAAGTTTTCAGGATTCAACAAAATTTCCTTATTGCCCCATCCAATGCGATCAACAGGTGAAATAACGGCAGCTGTCCCAGTCCCAAATGCTTCCTGCAGTTTACCTTTCTTATATGCTTTGTACACTTTCTTAATGGAAAGTGGAGCTTCAACCACAGAAACACCCTCTTCCTTGAGTAATGTGATGACACTGTCCCTGGTAATTCCATTGAGGATGCAACCGTCCAATTCCGGGGTGAAGATTTTATTATCGATGACAAAGAAGATATTCATCGTGCCAACTTCATGAATATATTTGAATTCGAAAGGATCCATCCACATGACTTGATCGTAGCCTTTTTGCTGTGCTATCTTTGCCGGGTAGAGCGATGCGGCATAGTTGCCAGCGGTTTTTGCTTCTCCGACTCCTCCGGGAGTGGCGCGTACATAGGTATCTTCTGCCCTGAGACTCACGGGTCTTGAATAGTAAGGGCCTACAGGACAGGTAAAGATTACGAAACGATATTGATTGGAAGGTCTTACGCCGATGAATTCCTCTGTGGCATACATGAAAGGACGAATGTAAAGGGCACTCCCGGTCTGTGGAGGTATCCAATCGCGATCGACATCTACCAGGGCGCGAATGGCTTCAATGAAGATATCAACAGGTATGGTAGGCATGCACATCCTTTCGGCCGACCGGTTCATCCGTATTGCATGGGTTTCCACGCGAAATAAGACCGGAGTTCCATCTGGTTGTTTGAAGGCCTTCATTCCTTCGAAAATAGATTGACCATAATGCAAGGCAAGATTGGCCGGATGTGTCTGAAAAGAAGTCAACGGCTTGATTTCTCCCTGGCCCCAAGATCCATCCCGGTATTCCATTACAAACATGTGATCAGAACAAATCTTCCCAAAGGGCAGATTTTTGAAATCTACTTGCTCGAGACGAGACGAATGAACACGGCTGACAGGAATATCCATGACACGACAATTTAGAAGCGCAAAGGTATGAAAATTCGCTGTGCGTCACTTTCATTTTAAGCCCCATGAAGACATTATCTGAAAGTTAATTTTAATATATTTCCCGGGTGAAGAACATGATGACCAATGACTTTCCCGTATTCGACATTCCAGAATATGGCAGAGACTCCACGGAATGGAGTGGAACGATCGTATTCGTCGGTAAGTGCACTATGGAAACAGATGAAAAGGACTTACTGCAAAAAATACTTGCCGCCATTGGAAAGGACTACGAGTCGGTTCAGATTGTTCACGTTTTGAACAACCAAAAACTCAGATTGTCCGAATCTCTTGACGTGAGCGTAGACTATACCCTGTTCCTTTTTGGATTGAATCCTTCTTCACTGGGGCTGCAAATTGATCCGCGTTTCTATCGTTGTTTGCGAATTGGCAAATGGAAAATCATCAATTGTCATACTCTTTCCTTTCTAATGAAGAACCGTTCGGCCAAGAAAGCATTATGGGAATCCATGAAAAATCATTTATTGGAGGAATGAGGATGCCAGACAGCTATGTTTTTGCCTCCGGAAATGCCAACAAACTGGCAGAACTGAGAAATATCCTGAATATCCCGGGGATCTTCATTGAATCACTGCAAGAGACGTCTTTCCATGGTGAAATTGTCGAAAGCGGTAACACTTTTTGTGAGAATGCCTGGATCAAGGCAAATACAGTTTACGAAGTCCTTAAGCGTCCCGTCATTGCCGAAGACAGTGGTCTGGAGGTCAATGTTCTTCATGGCAACCCGGGCATCTATTCCGCGAGATATGCCGGCACTCACGGAGATCATCAAGCAAACAATCATCTTCTCCTGACTAATATGCGAGGGATTTCAAATCGCACTGCCTTCTTTACATCCGCCGTAGCTATAAGGATGAAAGACAGAAGATATACTTTTTTTGGAAGGGTGAGAGGACAAATTGGTTATGCTTCAAAAGGAAGCGGAGGATTTGGTTATGACCCAATATTCATACCCGACGGTTTCGACAGGACGTTTGGAGAACTTCCTCAGCATATCAAAGATGCACTTAGCCATCGAGCAAGGGCACTGAGATATTTTCGAACCCTTCTGAGGGCCACGGCATAAAAAAAGCCCGATGACTGATGGTCAACCGGGCTCTGTTTTTATCTATTTTTTGCTATGCATTAACCTGCCGGGGTGTCGGGCTTAAAGACCGTACCTTTGATGTACAGGTAGGTGTTTACCGGATCTGTATTGGCAGTGATTGTAACGCGCTTGTTTTCTGCACGGCCTCCTTCGGCGCGTGTCTTACCTTTACCTCGTGAGTCATACTGAACTTTTATTTCACCTTCTGCTCCAGGAGGAATGGGCTCTCTCGGCCAGTCAGGTACTGTACAGCCACATGATCCCTGAGCTTTGGATATTACCAGGGGCTCAGAACCTGTGTTCTTGAACTTGAACACATGGCTCACCTTTTCACCTTCCTCTATTTCTCCAAAATCGAATTCGGTTTCAGGATATGAAATGGTGGTAAGAGGACCAACCGGTACTGTTTCAGCCGGTGTATTGGTAGTAGCTTGAGGTTGTGTAGTCGTATTGGTTGCCGCAAGACTTTCGCGTGCATCATTGGAAGAACTGTCGTTCTTGCAAGCCATTGTCACCGCGAAAACACAAGCAACGATCAATAAAGACTTTAATGATTTCATTGAAATTAATTTTAAAGTTTGATGATGGTACAAAATTAAGTCAAAATTGGTGCATTCAAAGCTGCACGTACCGGTTAACAACGCATTAACAAGTCATGGATTATTCATCCAGGCAATAAATTCTTCCCTTGATTTTGCATTGAGGCAATATTTCCGGGTCAGTCCACCCTTCCTCGCTGCTGCCACTCCGTACCGGATGTCGTCTATACCGACAACGCTATGTGCATCGGGATTTATGGAAAGCAAGACCTCTTTTTCAATGGCATAACCAATCCATGTCCAGTCGAGATCAAGCCGATATGGATTTGCATTAATTTCAATGGCAACCCCATGCTCTGCACATGCATCAATAATCTGTCTGTGATCCAGTGGATATCCCGGGCGCGAAAGAAGAAGCCTTCCTGTTGGGTGCCCCAAAATGCGCGTATGCGGATTGGCTATGGCTGTCAATATGCGTTCATTGGCCTTTTCGGAGCTCATCTTCAGGTTGCTGTGCACCGATGCAATCACCAATTCGAAATGGTCCAGAAACGAATCACCATAGTCAAGGCTGCCATCGTTCAAAATGTCGCATTCGATACTTTTAAATATCCTGAAATCATCCCACTCAGCATTGAGCTGATCAATTTCCTGCATCTGTTCAAGAACGCGCTCCTCGCTGAGTCCATTGGCGTAGAATGCCGCTTTCGAATGGTCACTGATGACCAGGTATTGGTATCCTCTCTCGATGGCTGCCAGGGCCATTTCAAGCAATGTATTTGACCCATCGCTGTAGGTGCTGTGGGCATGAATGACTCCCCCAATATGTTTTTCACCAATCAATTCATCCAATCTGCCTTCTCTCGCCATTGCGATCGCCTTATCCGACTCCCGGAATTCTGGAGGAATAAAGGATAAACCATTCTTTTCAAAATAATCCATTTCCCGGCCGTAACTTTTTAATCCATACTTCTCGCGAAAAAAGATGAGAAATTTTTCAGAAGCACTATGGTCAAATTGCCACTGTCCGATCACCTCTGGATCGCTGCTATGAAATATAATCCTGATATCGCGATAGAACCACTCTCCATTTCGATTCTCTGATCCATCAATTGCCTGCAGTGCTGTTTCCAGTTGCGATATACCTGCTGTAGAAACCATTTCTATTGCGTTTAAAACAGGCATTTTCCGCCTGAAAGCCCCAGTAAACTGTAAATCAGTGCTACCTGGAAGTTGTTTTTCAAGGATATCCTTGAGTTCCAGGCCTTCCGATTCGATATGACCAAAGAGGTACTTGCCTTGAGAATCCAGGAAATAGGCAACTTGCTTTTGCAAGGATTCCTGGGTTTTTTGACCGAAGCCCTTGAATTCTACCAGCCTGTTCTCGTTGCACGCATACAGCAATTCTCCAGGTGTTTCTATACCCATATCTTTCCATACTGTTCTCACTTTCTTGGGCCCGAATCCCTTTATTTGCAACATTTCCACAATGCCCTCGGGAGTTTTATCCAGGTACGCATTCAACGCCGATATTTCTCCGGTCTGTTGCAACTCAATTATTTTGTCGGCAATTGTCTTTCCTATACCATGGATCTGAATCAAATCGTTATAAGACATCTCCATGACGACCGGCGCCAGTTTTCGAATGGCAATGTAGGCCGAGGAGTATGCCCTCGTCCGGAAAGGGTTTTCGCCATGAAGCTCCTTGAGCTTGGCGAGCATATTGAATTTACGTGCTATTTCCCTGTTGGTCATGTGGATCTATTGAGTGCGTGACAAAATTATTTAATATGAGTTTGGGTCAAAATATTCCAAGGCCTAACTTTGATCTTCAAAAGCGTCATGATAAAATATATTTTGATTGTTGCAGTCGTTGGCATGCTCGCTTGTAATGGCAAGAGTCCCGGCCCAACACTTGATATTACCGGATATGAACGTGAACAAATTGGATCGGGCGGTGAAATCGTTGGATACAGAGCTGCCGATGAAACATGGCTCGCAAAGGGTACGTTGATCGACGGTGTCAGGAATGGAACCTGGATCTCTTATCACGCGGGAAAAGATATGATCAAATTGATGACGACGTACATTCACGGCAAAAAAAATGGCGTCGAGATGGAATTTAATGATCGAGGTCAAATGATTCGTCTGACAGAATATAAAAACGATGAGCTACACGGTTTAAGTGCCAAGTACCAATTTGGCAGACCTACAGAAGAAACGCATTACAAGCATGGGATACTCGATGGCCACTTTGCCATCTACGGCAGCCAGGGAAAAATTCAACGGCAGGGGAGCTTTAAGAATGGTAAACAACATGGGACCATGCAGTATTTCGACCAGGATGGAAACGTCATGTTGGAATATGAATATGAAAATGGAGAAAAGGTCAGTGGTGGAATGGTCGAAAATATCGAAGACCCATCCCAAGCAGAACAATAATCAATTATACATTAATCTGCACAATATTATCAATTTACACATTTAAATTTTTCATATATAGAAATAATCTATATATTTATGTCATAATCAAAATGAGAACTCTACATGTATGTAGCTCCACTTTCACCGGTGTTAGAGGAGTCGCTGAAGCGATCCGAAGAAAGGTGCGTTGCCATCCTCCATTCCGCAGATGCGACTTCTCTCAAATATGTTCTCACCGAAAAAGTAATTGACGCACTTCTTCAGAACGAAACTGTCTTAATCGTCGTAGATGATCAGGAAGATATAGCAATCCCTGCCAAGTTGTTGTCAGTCCATAAAATCGGTCATTTATGCTTGATTTGGAACGACGATGAAGCCCTGGGCCCAAAACAGCTTGAACGAATGCAGATTTTAAAGGACCTTGTGCCTCTTGAATTGAAGTTGGGTGAATATGATCTAACAAGACTTTATAAGGAATCCCTTCAGAACCAGATCCAAAATTTATACAGCTACCTGCATCGTCCAGTACTCGGTGAATGGTCCTTGAAGGACGTCATACAGAATAGAAAAGGCGACACTAAGGATCCGGGCAACGGTTTACTGGATGCAACAAATAACCCGGCTCAAATCAACAATCTGCTCCAGTCGTTGGGAGAACTTGAAGATGCCTGGGAGCCCCATTTCGCCACCTGGCAAAACCTGAATTTATTTCATCCAATATGTTTCAAATCACGAGAGGACATCTTCGTCCTCAGGGAACGTGTTGCTTCGCTTTTTTCTTCCGCTCAAGGTCTGCTTGGTCGAATCAACCTTGTTCTTTCGGGGACCCAGGATCGCATTCGACAGAAAATATGGAAGGAGTACCATACATGGGTCGAACAGGTCGATCAATTGATCGGCTTGTATTATTCCAATAGTACAGATCAGAAATTTGCGCTTTGGGACGAGGCTGTTCAAGGCATTTTATCCAATTTTCGAAAGACTGAATTTCTCAGATTTGATGACTTGGGGATATCGTACTTTGACTGGGACCAAACTCTCGATCAAGTTGAAAAAATCCGCGATTATCTTAGTAGTCACAACCGCATTGTCAGAAAACTGTCCAGTGAACACCGGAAAAGGATGACTCCCTTCAATACGGATGACCCGGATTTGCTCGTCCTGGTGGACCAGGTGA
>JBFKOL010000086.1:0-13959 GCA_041628815.1 Saprospiraceae bacterium
ATTATTATTCCTTTGACCAATATGAAAAAATCCAACTGGACCTTAACAACATCACGGAGGACTTCAAAAAGCGAAAAATCTTTAAAAAATTTGGCCTGCTTTGGAATTATCTCGACACATCAGAAGTCAATGGTAAAGTCTTCCTTCCCATTTTTTTGCGCGAAACGGATTCCCAAGTTTATTACCGCAAAGACCCGGAATCCCGAAAAGAGTACCGGGAGGCTATCCGCACCACCAAGTTTGATGCCACCATGGATGACCAGAGCCTCAATGATGCTTTGGACTTCCTGTACAAGGATATCAATATCTACGACAATGTAATCCCCCTACTTGATCATAACTTCATCAGTCCGATTTCACCTCTGGCCATCAACTTTTACCGCTTTTACATTCTAGATACCGTCGAAGTCAATAATACCAGCGCTATCAGGCTTGGATTTATTCCACGAAACAAATCGAATTTTGGTTTTACAGGTGATCTTTACATTTCTAATGACACCATTTACTCTGTGGTGAGGGCCGACTTTGGCATCATCGGCAACATCCATCTGAACTTTGTCAGGGATCTAAAAGTGCGGCAGGATTTTGCCCCGCTCGACGATGCCTTTATACTGACAAGGGATGAAGTGGTCATTGATTACAGCATCAGTCAAAACGGAATCGGATTTTACGGGACAAGGACAGTAGCTTATGACCACTTCAATTTTGATCCGGCGGCCGATCTGTCCCTCTATGACCACATAGAAAAGACCATCGACCTTCCCGGAGCCTATGACAAGCCTCCGGAATACTGGTCTTCGGCAAGGCTCACCCCACTAACCAAAAACCAGGAGAATCTCTATGAAATGATAGATACGCTGGTCACGTTGCCAGCTTACAAAAGGCTTGTCAGCGGTATCAGAATTCTTACCACAGGGTATGTACCTATAGAAAGTATGGATATCGGTCCGTTGCCCACCTTTTACAGTTACAACCAGGTGGAAGGTTCCAGGATCAGATTGGGTTTTGAGACCAACTTCGATTTTAATAAAAGGTTATTAATAGAGGGTTATGGTGCCTACGGCGTCCTGGATGAAAAGTTCAAGTACAGGGGGTCATTGACTTATAGTTTTAATGAGGATTTCAAACGCAACCCAAGGCATTATCTAAAGGCCATATATCAGAAAGATGTGACTTTTCCGGGGCAGGATCTTCAATTCATTCAAAATGACAATGTGCTCCTATCAGTTCGGAGAGGTGCAACAGATAAAATGTTGTTTTACAACGAATTGAGATTTGAATATACCCGGGAAACGCCTGGCTTTGCACTGGATTTGTTCTTCTCCGATAAAAATAGAAGGCCTTACGGGACACTGATTCTTCCTTTTTCCGATGAAGATGGCCACACGAGATTACTGACCGATGTGGAAACCACCACGGTCGGAATAGGCATCGAGATTGCGCCAAACAAGCAGTTTATTCAAGGGCGTCAATATAGAACCCCCATTATCAATGAATACCCGATTTATAACATCAGGTATGCACATGACATCAACAATTTCCTGGGTGGAGATTATGGAATGCACACCCTGGAGCTTGGATTTTTTAAGAGGTTTAATATGTCGATTCTGGGTCATGCCAATGTGGGTATCGAAGCCGGCAAGAAATGGGGCACCGCACCTTACACTGAACTATTCATTCCGCGTGCCAACCAATCATTTGCCTACCAAAGAGCATCATTTAATATGATGAATTTTCTTGAATTTGTCAGTGACGAATATGTATTCCTACGCGTCGAACATTTTTTTAAGGGGTTTTTCTTCAACAAGATCCCTCTATTTAAAAAGCTCAAGCTCCGTGAACTGGCTACATTCAAACTCGTTTACGGTAACCTCAGCGATGGCAATAATCCCAATATGAACCCAGAATTGCCTCAGTTTGACAACAAAGCTTCAGGAGAATCTCTCACCTATCTCTTTGAATCAGGCAAACCCTACATGGAAGGCAGCGTCGGCGTGACCAATATTTTCCGTGTATTGCGCATCGATCTTGTGAAACGCTTTAATTACTTGGACCATCCAGATGTGCCTGAGCTTTTTGGTGTCCAGGGTTTAGGACTACGGGCGCGTTTTAAAGTCGAATTTTAAGTTGGAAAATATCTACCTTTGTACCTTGTTTCCACCTGTGTGGATTCGACTGATTTTACATGAAATCTGAACTGAAGAAAAAATATTACCAGGATCCGGGCTCCAAAGGATTGCCGGCCAATTATCCCGTTCCTCCTTTGGATGATGATCTTTTGTTCTACATACAGAGAAATCAAAATCAAGATACCATCGTTTATAATGTAAACAGGACAGCAGACGGTTATATCAACAGAGACCTTCCAATCCATGCATACTGGATCAAGTACTCTGAGGGAGGTATAAAGCGGGAATTGAACTATCTTCAGAACAAGTTAGCTTACGGTTATGAATCACGGGAAATCAGTCCCGAGCTGTACGCATTCAATTTTGTATCCTATCCCGACCTGATTTTTTATGTAGCTCCAAAGGGTAAAGACAGGTTTCAGGCCGTTACTCAGATCAACGGACGTAAAGCGAGACTTACGAACATTTATGTCTATGCCGTCGAGTTTGGAGTATTTCCGGATGTCAAATTCATTGAATTATATGGCGAGGAGCTGAATACCGGACTATTTGTATACCAAAATATCACCATCGATTAATGGCGAACAAACATTACGTAAGCAATTCGACAGAGTCCACCAGGATGTTCAAAAACCCTTTGCTTGAAGCATTGTCAAAGGTTCACTTCACCGTCCCTCTGATCATCTTTATACCCATCATTTCTTACCTGTTCTACAGGGGAGTCGTTGCTGAGACTATGGGATTATGGACTTATTTAGGATGGGCCGCTGTCGGTCTCCTGACCTGGACCATCACCGAATATTTACTGCATAGATTTGTATTTCATTATCACCCAAACTCCAAGTTTGGACGAAAGATCCACTTTATTTTTCACGGCGTGCATCATGACTACCCGCGTGACAGGTTGAGACTTGTCATGCCTCCTTCCGTAAGCCTTCCACTGGCTGCGGTATTTTTCTTTCTTTACAAATCACTGCTTCCTGGAGATGCCATTTTTCCATTTTTCGGGGCATTTCTAACCGGTTACCTAATATATGACATGTTTCACTACGCCATTCATCACCTGGAGGTGAAGGGACGGTTGTGGAATGCACTGAAAACACACCATTTGAAACACCATTATGTCGACCCGGATAAAGGATATGGTGTTTCTAGTCCTTTATGGGATATCATTGTGCGATCGGACTTTGAGAAATCCAATTTGAAAGAAGAGAAAAAAGGAGTCTTACAAGAATAGGATAGGAAAAATTGGCCAGAGCGTGACCCTGGAAGCAGGTTCGTACAGGACGGCATTGGAATCATACATCACTGACCTGTTTTTAAAGTTCGATCATCCTGCATGGGTATTGCCGTGACATCCAATGGCTGAACTCACTGATAGAGCACCCCTGATTGATGATCACAGAGCAAAAGTGAGCCCGGCGCACAATATGGGTCGGAGGAATGTAAAAACCGATGGTCAGAAATGTTAAAATTGAAATTAGCTATATTTGCAAACCGGTTTTTATCAGGCACTAAAACCTAAAGATGATGCTGCGCGAAAAAATGAAAGGTTATAGGGTTCCCCAACAAGTTCAGAAGATGGGATTGTACCCTTATTTCAGGACCATCGAGTCCGAGCAGGATACTGTTGTAAAAATCAAAGGAAAGGACGTTTTGATGTTTGGTTCCAACAGTTACCTGGGACTGACCAATCACCCCAAACTGAAAGAGGCGTCAAAAAAAGCCATCGACAAATATGGCTCTGGCTGTGCTGGGTCGCGCTTTCTAAATGGAACCCTTGATTTGCACCTCGAGTTGGAGGATCGTCTTGCCAAATTTGTGGGTAAAGAGGGGGCACTGGTATTCAGCACAGGATTCCAGGTGAATCTGGGTGTTATATCATCCGTGACCGGTCGTCACGATTACATCATCATAGACGAATTGGATCACGCTTGCATCATCGATGGTTCGCGGTTGTCATTCTCCAAGGTGTTTAAGTACAAACACAACGACATGGAGTCCCTGGAGAAAGTTCTACAAAAATGTGATCCTGAAAGGATAAAACTGATAGTTGTTGATGGTGTGTTTAGTATGGAAGGGGATATTGCCAAACTTCCAGAAATGGTGAAGCTCGCTAAAAAATACAAGGCCGATATTATGGTCGACGATGCACATGGGCTTGGCGTAATTGGAAAAAATGGCCGAGGCACCGCGGATCACTTCGGTCTGAACGATGATGTCTCACTGATTATGGGTACATTTTCTAAATCACTGGCCAGCATTGGAGGTTTCATTGCTGCAGATTTTGATACCATTAACTGGCTCAAACACAATGCACGATCGCTTATATTCAGTGCCAGTATAGCTCCCGGTAATGCCGCCAGTGTAATTGCCGCCCTTGAAATCATGGAGCAAGAGCCTGAACGTATTGAGAAGCTATGGAAGAATACTCGATATGCCAAGAAATTATTGAAAGACGCGGGTTTTGACACCGGACATACGGAGACACCGATTATCCCGATCTTCATACGCGATGATTTCAATACTTTCAAGATTACAAGGATGCTGCTCGATGAGGGTGTGTTTGTTAATCCGGTGGTTTCCCCTGCCGTAGCTAGCTCATCGGCGCTTCTGAGGTTTTCTCTCATGGCAACCCACACTTTTGCCCAAATCGAAGAGGCTGTAGGGAAGATTTCGAAAATAGCCAGGGAGCTCGGCATACTTCAGACGCAGGAAACGCGTGTTTATGGCAATTGAGATTGTAAGTGCCAAAGGCAAACTTCTCAAAGAATACATAGATTTCCCTCACCAGCTTTACAAGGACGACCCCAAGTATGTCCCTGAACTTTTTCTTTCCCAAAAAGATATGTTCAGCAGGAAGAAAAATCCATTTTTTGAACATGCCGAGGTTGAATCCTTTCTCGCCGTGGAAAACGGCCAATGTGTAGGTCGTATCTCCGCCATCGTGAACCACCACTACAATCAATACCACGGCTGTAATGTTGGATTCTTTGGCTTTTTCGATGTGATCGACCGTTATGAGGTTGCCGCTCTACTTTTTGATAAGGCTTGCGCCTGGTGTCGCGGACGGGACCTGGATGCTGTATTGGGTCCTACGAACTTTTCTACCAATGACACTGCGGGTATTCTGATCGATGGATTTGATGAGCCTCCAAAGATCATGATGACTTACAATAAGCCCTATTACCAAGATTTCGTGGAAAAATATGGCTTTATCAAGGAGATGGATCTTTTCGCCTATATTTTATACACCAAGAAAGCATCGGAAAAATCAATAAGATTGGCGAAGACCCTTGAAGAGAGGCTGGCGAAACAAGGCATCACTTTTCGCAATGTCCATATGAAGCACTTTTACGATGAAGTGGCCAAAATCCGGGATATATACAACGATGCCTGGAAGAAAAACTGGGGTTTTGTCCCATGGACAGATGCAGAACTCAAGCATCTTGCCGACAACCTCAAAATGATCGTCAACTCAGACTGGTGCTATATTGCCGAACATCAAGGTGAAGCCATCGGTTTCGGGGTTACTCTGAACGATATCAACGAAGTAACCATCGGGTTTAAGAAAGGCCGTTTGTTGCCTTTTAATCTATTCAAGCTGTTGTTCAACAAACACAAGACCAGGTATGTACGAATCCTTGCACTTGGTGTCAAGGAGGCCTACCGGAAGAAAGGAATCGAGGCCATATTTTTCGCCAAAAACATCTTACAGGCGAGGAAGGATAATGTAATTGCCGGGGAGGTTTCTTGGGTTCTCGAAAACAACGTGGAAATGAACACCTCGGCGCAAAAGCTCAACGCGGAACTTTACAAAACCTACCGGATTTACCGAATCAATCTCTCCTGAGATGGCCAAGATCCTCATCACCGGAGCGAGCGGCTTCGTAGGCAGTTTTCTGGTAAAAGAAGCCCTAAACCGAGAGTTGGATACGTATGCTGGGATCAGGGCTACGAGTAGCAGGAAACTGTTAACCGATGAACGAATTCGTTTTGCGCAAATTGATTTTGCAGACCGCGATGCAATGATACGATTGCTAAAAAGTGAAAATTTCGATTACATCATTCAAAATGCAGGCCTCACCAGAGCCGCGAACGATCGACTGTACTATACCGTAAACAGTGAATATACCATCGACCTGGCCAACCTGGCGCTAAGGCATTGTCCAGCCCTGCAAAAGTTTGTTTTCATTTCGTCGATCGAATCTCACGGCAGTGCAGATCAGACACCTTCAGGCGTGATAGATTACAACACAATCCCGAGCCCAAGGACCACATACGGTCGCAGCAAGCTCCATGCAGAACGAGCGCTGCAAAAAATTGAAGATTTACCGTTGACGATATTGAGACCTACGGCTGTCTTTGGTCCGGCAGAAAAAGATTTCTTCGCTATTTTTGAATCTATCAAGAAATACCGTTTTGCTCCTGTCGTAGGCAGCGACGACATCAAATATTCCTTTATATATGTCAAAGACCTCGCGAGGATAACCATCAGTGCCACCTTGGAATCCATACCTAACAAACACTATTTCATCAGTGACGGTAAAATTTACAACATTCACCAGTTTACGGGAGCGATCGCACAGGCTTTTGGCGTGAAACCATTCAAGGTCACGATACCTTATTTTGTGGTAGAGACCATTGCTGGCCTTACTTATATCACAGACAAGATTACTGGTCGCAAAAGCCTGGTGAATGCCGAACAGGTCGCGAAGATGAAAGCAAAAAACTGGGATTGCGATATTGCTCCCCTTGTCAATGACCTCGGCTTTGTCCCGGGATATACCCTGGAAGAAGCCATAGAAGAAACGGCGCAGTGGTACCTCAAGGAAGGATGGCTGTAATCGAGTTGGACCGGGTTAATCATGGGCATTGATGACCCGAAGATCGATGTATCAACGTAATGCTTAAAGAGTTAGTGATTGTTCACCAGGTCAAGAATCGTCCCCTCCTTCATTACCTAATTCCTGTAAATATTCCAAATGGTCGATTTCCTGGCCAGTAAGGAAAACATCGCGAATGGCCAGTAATATTTGCCTAGAAGAAAGAACGAATGCCCGGTTTGCCAGGAAGGTCGTGGATACTTCTATATCTTCAATTCGTTTGTTGGATATAGCTTGGGTGGTAGATTGCACAAAAGTCTCATCGTCTTCCCCTATTAATCTGAAAGTTTTCAATATGGCCTTAGTCCTATCTTTGATTTCTGGATCGTTCATGATCTTGTCGATCCTGAGGAAGGTCGCAATCAGGCGTTTTCTGAATAAGGTATACTGGTCGTTAAGGTAGAGGTTATCCGTATTTGCAAATTCATCGAAATTGTGTTTTACGTCCTTGATGATCTTGGCCGATTGTAAGGCCAGACGAGCGGAATGCAAATACCTGTTGAGCTGACTGGACTCAGGATCTGAAAGTTCTTGGACCTGGACTTGTGCTGCAAAGGTGAATATTTCAGACTGCAACATTTTGAGCCGTACATAGCGATCATAGGTCGTCCGTGCCTTTGGTTTTGTAGTGATAGCATCGTATTCGGATTTTGTAAAAACAAGATCCTCTTCTATGTCAAGAACGTGCAAATTGAAACGCAAAACCCTGTCGATCAGATGGACAACCTCATTTTTTAAAGCTGCAACACCTGCTTCAACCACCTCGGGTGTCGTGTTGGTGATAAAGCGAGCCAATTCGGTCTTGCGATCTGGGAACATCCTGACGAGTACTTTCGCAAAAACACCAACAAAAGGAAGAAATATCAAGACCCCCAATAGGTTGAAAGTGGTATGAAACAATGCGAGTGCTACGAGGCTGTCATCCCTTCCACCCAGTACATCAAGTACAAAAAATACGAGGAAAGGCAAGAGCAGGATCGCAGCTAGGGCCGTGGTTATGTTAAAAACGAGATGGCTGAAAGCCACTCTTTTCTTGGACTGTACAGCCCCGATTGCTCCCAACAAAATTGTAAAAGTTGTGCCCACATTCGCTCCAATAACGGCTGCCGCAGATTCTTCAAATGTGACGATACCTGCATTCAGGGCAGTAAGAACGATGGCAATGGTGGCTGAGCTGGACTGCATAATGGCGGTAAGAAAAAGTCCGGCAACAAGGTAAACGACCAAACCATATTTTGGCAAAGTACTCATGTCAAATGATTGGGTGAATATCTCTACCCCACTCTTCATGTAGTCCAGTCCTAAAAAGAGAAAACCAAATCCCACCAGCATTTTGCTGATATTGGAATAACGCTCTGAATTGCCAAGGAAGATCAGACCCAAGCCCCCAACGCCAATGAGAGGCAAGGCGAAAGATTCGATTTTGACTTTGAAGCCAATGGTAGCTACGATCCATGCGGTAATCGTCGTCCCCAGGTTAGAGCCTAATATGACCCCGATGGCACTTTCCATGGTCATAATACCCGCCCCCACAAAGGCAAGTATCATCAGGGAAACTGCCGACGAACTCTGTAAAACGGCCGTTACCAGCATACCCGAACCAATCGATTTAAATTTGCCTGTCGTGTAACGGCGTATGAGCATTTTAAATGCCCGGCCCGATAGTTTCCGGATGGATTCCTCCATAAGGAACATCCCAAATATGAAGATGCCGAGACCCGCCAATAATTTCCAAATATCGAATTCTTCCAATTCCTGCTGCTATTTGAGAATGTTCATGCAAAATAAGGAAATGTTGCTGGTGGCCGGGTTGCAAGTGGTCGGGTTGCAGGTTAACCATTGAAACTTATTAAACCACCTAAACCACTTAAACTACTTAAACTACTTAAACTACTTAAACTACTTGACAAACACCGGTGCCTGCTGATATTGATAGGTGCTGTCGGTGAGAACCCGAAGTTCTTTTGTCTCCCAGTCATACAACCCGATATCGAACTGGGTTTGGTCGGCGTCGAAAAGCTCAATAGCGAGCCATCTGCCATTTGGGCTCCAGTCGTGCCAGCCTTCCTGCTGTTCTAAATCCGTCAGTTTCCATTCGCGCGAACCATTGGTCATGGCGGCATAAAGCGAGTACTTGCCGTTCCTTTTGCTTTGATAGGACACAAAGTCTTCAGTCGGGTGCCAACGCGGCGGACCTGCTTTGTAGGCATACCATTCCGCTGTTGTATCCGATTCAGGGTATTTCGAGACTTTTACAAGATTGCTTCCGTCATCGTCAGATATATAAATCGCTTCTTTATAGCCTTCTTCCCTTTTGGAGCGTTTGTTTTTTCCTACGAAGGCAATTTTTGCACCATCTGGAGAAAAAGAAGGATCGGACAGATACATTCCTGCTATGCCCAACTTTTTTATCAGGGTCCCGTCTACATGAATGATATGAAGTGCCGTATCTACAGATGGGTGGGGTTTTACGATTAGTTCGGTGCCCAGTTTCCTGGTACCCATCCAACTGTCAGCCAGTCGAAATGGATATATAGACGTGATACCTCTTCCATCGGATCCCATGTCATACAGAAAATAGTGCCGATAGGCAGTATCGCGATCGGAAATGAAGAATATCCTATCTCCCGTCGCTAGGTAGGTCCAGGCAACGTCGGGATGATTGGTGATATTGGTCTTATATGACCCATCACACTTCATTGTAAAAATGTCGTAATTATCCTTTTCCGCGTCTACGAGAACATTATAAGCAATCCTTAAGTCGTCAGGCAGTCTTTTGCCGGAAGTAGATTGTTCACAGCTAAGGCACAGCCCCATTGACACCAACAAAACGAATATGTTTATCTTGAATATGACTAACATGGTAAATTTAGTTTATCACAATATCTTTTGAAATTATCAAGTATGACTTGCCATCCCTGGCGTTGATGTTCTATCGTATGAAAGCTTTCAGGGTCAAAGATTTCGGTGATCTGGACGTCATCGCCATCAGAGGTAAATTGAATGTCGACATGTCGTCCGTCTGCCATGACGTGATGAATCCTTTTGAAAGGATCGACTACTGTATATCGGCCTTCGAAATCGAATCCCATGGCACCATCTTTGGATTCCATCCTATGGTAAAAGTTCCCTCCTGGTCGCAGATCATTCTTCACGGAGGTGGTATGCCAATCATCGGACGCCGCATTCCAGTGAATGATATGTTCTGCTGATATCCAGAGTTCCCACGTCCGAGGCATAGGGCAGATGGTCGAAGTTTGCGCCGTAATCTTTTCTGTAGCCAACATAAACTCGGGGTTAAAATCCCGGGAAACCCGTAAACAAGAGCGCAAAAATTGCCAAAAAGTAAAAGACCAGGACAATGATGGTCAGTATTCCGACAAACTTTATGCAAGCTTTCAGTTGTTCAAGTCCTGCGGCAAGTAATTCGCTGTCTTCATCCTTGATCGCTTCTCGTGTTCGGTTGGCAAAACGAAACAGGTACCATACCGGGAAAAAATACACAATTGCCAGCACAAGATACAGAGCAGTCAAGGATCCCGTGCCAATGGCGCTTAGCTCTTCATCAGAATCTAAGGCAGCAAGGAAAGCCCCGGCAAAGAAGGCCACAATCACCAGAAAACCTACCATTACAAAGCCAACAATTGCCAGAAACCTGGCCCATTTGGCTGTTTGAACCAGGTAGTGTTTTGATTCTTCGGTAAGGATCATGCCGGGATAATCATTGGGGTTTTGTTGTTCGTTCATGTGCTTTCATTTTGTAAGGTTGGTTAAAAGATATGCAATTGACACCTTATAATGAAGGAGTGTGGTAACATTTTCCCAAGACTAATTCTTGGTAATGCCATGACTACAATTTCCGAATATAATGCTCATTATCATGCTAAAATTCAACGTCTTAAAGGGTTTAATTCAGAGACTAAATACTCACTCGATGAACTTCTATTGATGATATTGAACCTAAGGGTCACGCATCTCTGTACTATATTTATTAGGCATCAAATCGCGTTATGGCGTCCAAAAAATAATCCCATGAAGATATCTTTGTGCGCATGCATAACGACAAGATTATAAACCAATTGACCCCATTGGTCAGGAAGCATTTTGAAGGTGCCGAAGCCGGCCATGACTGGTGGCATACTTACCGGGTATGGAGGACTGCATTAAGGCTGTGTGAAGATGAACAAAATGCTGACCGCTATGTCGTTTCTCTCGCTGCGCTGCTCCACGATATTGCTGATCCTAAATTCCATGGTGGCGATGAGGAAATAGGTCCGAAAACCGCCAGTAGTCTTATGAATCGTATCAACGTAGACAAAGCAACCGCGGACCATGTGATTAATATCATCCGGCATATGTCGTTTAAAAACAGTTTCGAGGAACCGCATTTTGACTCGCTCGAAATGCGTATTGTCCAGGACGCCGACAGGCTGGATGCCATGGGTGCCATTGGAATAGCCAGGGCTTTCAACTACGGCGGCTATAAAAACCATCCCTTTTACGACCCTGATATTCAACCTGACCTTGAAATGACAAAAGAACAGTACCAGAAGAAGGCAGCTCCTACCATCAATCACTTTTACGTCAAATTGCTACGTTTGAAAGACATGATGCACACGGATAGGGCCAAGGTTTTGGCTAAGGAAAGGCACGATTTCATGGAGCGTTATCTCCAGAGATTCTACAAAGAATGGGAAGGATCCTGATCGATAAAAAGTGTACAAGTCAACGCATTGCATCTCTCCGGCTAATTTTAATATTGTTGGTATTTGTATTCCAGGTATATGATAGACTCCAAAAACAAAGGCTAATTTAATATAGTATTTATTTTACATATGTAATATATGCTTAATATGTTATATAGTAAATGTGTTATTTTTCTAAATTTTCTTTACCTCGTCGTCAAATAGTTGTAATTTATACAATATAGGATTTGGCTGTTAGCCGCATCCTAAAAACCCCCCAAATTGCCCAATTGGACATTTTCCAAAAGTAGGAGTGTATTGCTGCTACTATGGGATGTAAAACTTACCTCATGGGCACCCTTAGAAATCAACTTGCATCCTTTGCTTCTCTGTTTTTACTTTGCGTAATTCCCACATCAATTGTATGCTCCCAACCCGATTCACCTTGTGATTGTGCCAATAGATGGCTACAAGGAGGTGCATGGGTAGATAACGGAAATGGTACCTTCACCGTAGATGACTCTCCAGCTCAAGCACACTTTCCGAAAGGAATCATTCGATGTGGCAACAGTGCCGATACACAGTCCAGTTTCAACGGCTGTGTCGACCCATTTCCATGTACCGGAAATTGTACACCAACCAGTAGTGCCTGTCTCGAAGCTTGTGTATACAATTCAAGTCAATTTGAAATAGATCTAAGCTCTGTACCCTGTTTCGATCCCAACAATCAATTCGGGGGTGAGGTCAATCCAGCAGAACCTGACGATGGAGATCCCATCATGTGGCTTCAATTTGATGTAAGGGCATTCGCGGGAACCTGGCAATTTCAAATTGTTCCCAGCTCCTCCGAAAATTACAACTGGGCACTTTATGCATCTACAACGGTTACTACTCCAACCGTAAACGGCGTATTGGGCGGAAACTGTTCCTCATTGGTATTGCAAGAATGTGGGATACAATTTTCGAGCACTTACTCGACCATCACGACACCGGCCTTAAGTCATCCAACCAATTACTATATGGCTATTTGGAGCTCCGCAAATCCTCCCAACGAAAATCTGAGTGTAAACGTCAAATTTAGAAGAGGATGTGGCGGTGCAAGCGTTGTTCTTTGTGCCCTTGAAGAAGACAGCCGCACAGTGATGTGTACTTCTTCCAACACCTATTCCGTGGAGGTAACTGTAAATGGAATCAACGGGACCTATGTAGCAGTGGACAATACTGGTCAGGCTACTTCTATTGTGTATGATCCCAATCCTCTTATACTGACAAATCTTGGTGCTAGCAATCCCGTCGTTATGGGGACCGTAACGGTTACCTATCCTATAAATGTAGATTACGATTTTGACATATACGAGTCGACCGGAACGCCCATCAACTCCGATGGCACCAACAGCGATGCTACCAATGAATGCCGGATAGAGGTAACAGGAAGTGCGCCTACCCTTCCTACTTGTTCTGAAAATTCGACCACGGATGTTCAATGTGACGGCACACTGGGTTCGGCCACCATAGATTTTTCGGGTGGTGTAAGCCCATATGAAATCAATTGGGACAACGGTAATGGAAATTCTGGCTCTGCAAACAACCAAAATGGCCCCTCCTACACCATTTTTGAATCACTGGACCCTGGAACCTACACGGTTACGGTCACAGACATGATCAACTGCCCGACGACTTGTAGTTTTACGATCAACGATGCCATGAATTGTTGTGACATTGAAATTACAAGTACCGATGTTACCCACGTAGATTGCAATGGCAACAGTACGGGTTCGATTACAGTGAACGCCACATCCAGCAATACGATTGAATACGCCATAGATATCGATAATGACGGAAGCTTCGGAGCATGGCAGTCCTCTTCTACTTTTGGTAATTTACCCGCGGGCACCCACAAGGTCAAGGCAAGAGATGTAGGCGATGATTCCTGTATGGATATGGAAGTCGTGACAGTGGATGAACCTACAGAATTGTCCTGTACCATCAGTGATACCAACCCCACATGCCACCCCAATAACGGCGGATATACCCCCGACGGAACCATCACCGTAACAGGTGCAGGCGGCACCGGCGCTTACCAGTATAAACTCAACAACGGAACCTTCCAGTCTTCCAACTCCTTCACAGGACTGGCTGCAGGCTCCTATACCGTCACCATCATGGATGCCAACGGATGTACTTCCACTTGTACCACTACCCTGGCCAATCCTACTCAACTGTCTTGCACCATCAGCGATACCGACCCAACCTGCCACC
>JBFKOL010000087.1:0-13792 GCA_041628815.1 Saprospiraceae bacterium
CAGAGCATGGCGATCCACCTTGCTGTAATTTTGGTCTTGTCCCATGAGAACTGAACACAGATTCAGTAGGGCCATTAAAAAAGCCAATCGCACAATCCCAGGGCTCAACTTATTGCAACCGTAAATCATTCTTAATTCAATATTAGGGCGAATTTATTTGTAAAACCACTCTGAAACAGAATGTAAACCCGGGGTTTGCACGATCTTGAAGCCTTGACACCCATTCGAAAAAAGAAACAAAATTGGCCTTTTTAGTATATTCGGCACCATGGATAAATTTTCTGCAGAAACCTATATTTCACGGAGGAAGCGCCTCAAAAAAGCCATTGGTACTGGCAAAATTCTATTACTGGGTAACCAGCAAAGCTCAATCAATTTCAAAGATAATTGGTATCCTTTCAGACAGGATAGTACCTTCTTGTATTATTTCGGACTTTCTGCCCCCGGACTTTATGGTTACATTGACATAGACGCTGATCGTGAGATCATTTTCGGGAATGAACCAGACATTGATGATATTATCTGGACGGGAAAGGTGCCGCGTATTGATGATATGGCAGCAGAGGTGGGCATTTACGAGGTGTTACCGACGATGCAAGTGATCAACTTCATGGGAGAATCCCTTCACTTTCTGCCACCTTATCGCAGCGAACATTCAATCCTCCTCAGTAAATTGTTCAATAGAAAGCCATGGAAGGTCGAACGGAAGTTTTCCAGACCTTTGATCAAGGCTGTGGTGAAACAACGTATTCAAAAATCAGAAGAGGAAATAGACCAGCTTGATCTGGCTACGAAAATCACTGACGAGATGCATCTTGCTGTAATGCGAGCTGCTCGTCCTGGAATGAAAGAACACGAACTGGTAGGGGTGGCGAGTGAAGTATCACACAAATACAACGTTCCTTTTTCTTTTCCTCCTATTCTCACGAAAAATGGGCAGACGCTTCACAACCACTACCATGGAAACGTGATCAATGAAAGAGATATGATCCTGTTCGATGGTGGATGTGAATCACCGGCTGGCTATGCCGGAGACATAACTCGAACATTTCCTGCCTCGGGAAAATTTACTTCTTTGCAGCGCGATATGTACGACGTTGTCCATAATGCCTATAGCGCAGCCGTTCACGCGCTGGCGCCTGCGGTCCTCTTCAAAGATGTTCATCGCATTGCTTGTGAGAGCCTGGTTTCAGGACTCACACAACTGGGGTTTATGAAAGGCAATCCAGTTGATGCGGTTGAGAATGGTGCGCACACCTTGTTTTTTCAGTGTGGTCTCGGGCACCTGATTGGTCTGGACGTTCACGACATGGAGAACTTTGGTGAAGAGCGGGTCGGTTATACCGATAAAGTCAAAAAGAATAAAGAATTCGGATGGAAATCATTGAGGTTGGGTCGAGCCTTGAAACGTGGCTACGCTTTGACCATAGAACCTGGTATTTATATCATTCCCGAGTTGATTGATATGCGAAGAAGCGAAGGTATGTACACCGATTTCGTGAATTACGACAAGCTGGAAACAATCAAAGACTTTGGGGGAATACGGCTGGAAGATGATTTCGTGATCACCGAAGCTGGCGCAAAATTACTGGGCATTGACATGCCACGTACGGCGGGTGAGGTAGAAAAAGTGTGTTCCGAATAGCACTGAAAGCGTTGAAGTTAGTGTTGCCTTCGCCATTTGTGTTACCCATGACATGATCATCATAAAAAGTCATGGAAAGACACAATCGATTGGCCTGTCATGATAGGGGGTTTATGTTTTTTCTTGTAAATCTTTTTGAAAGTACAATGAAATCAAAATGCCCGCCATGAGAGCCACGACAATGAAGGAAAGTGATAACCATTCCGGGAAATGAATATTGTGTGATAGCAGCATTTTAAATCCCACAAAGCTAAGGATGGCAACCAGGCTGTATTCAAGGTATTTAAACTTGGAAAGCATGGAAGAGAGGAAGAAGTACATGGACCGCAAACCAAGTATAGCCAGGATATTTGAACTGAAAACGAGAAATGGGTCTGAAGTGATCGCCAGGATGGCCGGTATACTGTCGAGGGCAAACAGGACATCGGTGACTTCCACTACGACCAGGGCGATAAATAATGGAGTGGCAGCTCTGATATGTTTTCTGCGCACAAAAAATTTCTCTCCTTCTATTTCATTTGTCACAGGAAAAAATCTTCGTATCTGCTTGAAAGCAAAAGAGTTCCTCGGATCAAATTCTTTCCCTGAAGATCTCAGCATCTTATAGGCTGTGTACAGTAAGAATGCACCAAAGACATAGATCATCCATGAAAACTTATTGATGAGTACGACACCAAAAAGGATCATAACCGCACGAAATACGATGGCACCTAAAATACCCCAGAACAAGACCCGGTGCTGGTAGATCAGCGGTATCTGAAATGTCTTGAAAATCACCGCAATGACAAATATATTGTCCACGCTGAGAGACAATTCTATGAGGTACCCTGTTATGTATTTCAGGGATGCATTTGAAGGGCTTAGGTTTTGCAGGTTATCTACAAGACCGTTTTGGTACAATAAATAGATGATTCCGGTAAATGAGATGGCAAATCCTACCCAAATAGATGTCCAGATAGAAGCTTCCTTTACCGATATAATGTGTGGCGTTCTATTGAATACACCCAGATCGATCGCAAGAAAGATCAGTATCATTCCGATGAACAACATCCAGATCATCGAAACAATATTTCTACCTGTAATTTATGTACGGGCATGTTGATCATTGGCGAATTGTCCAAATTCGCGACGAATGTACGGAATCTGTATCTATCGTGCCTATTTTCCTAGGTGTCTGGAGCCTAGGGTTTGGTTTCATCTGAATATTTGTATTTAACGTATTTCTCCAGCCATTGGTCCTGTTCCCATAGCATATGCAAAATGGATTCGCGGGCCGAATAGCCGTGACTTTCCTTAGGAAGCATTACCAACCGAACGGTGGCTCCCAAACCTTTGAGCGCATTGAAGTATCGTTCGCTTTGCATAGGGTATGTGCCAGAATTGTTGTCGGCTTCACCGTGAATAAGTAACAGAGGAGTCTTCATTTTGTCGGCATGCATAAAAGGAGACATGTTGTAATACACTTCAGGAGCCTCCCAGTAGGATCTTTCCTCGCGCTGAAACCCAAAAGGCGTAAGGGTTCTGTTGTAAGCACCACTGCGCGCAATGCCTGCTGCGAAAAGATCCGAATGGCTCAATAGGTTGGCAGTCATGAATGCACCGTAGGAATGGCCTCCTACACCAACTCTTGTGCGATCGATGTATCCCATTTTGTCCACTGCATCAATCGCAGCTTTGGCGTTGGCTACCAATTGCTTTCTGAAGGAATCGTTGGGCTCGATGTCATCTTCTCCCACAATCGGGAAGGCGGCCCTGTCCAATACGGCAAAGCCTCGTGTAATCCAGAATATCGGTGAGCCGTATGAAGGATAAGTAAATTGGAACGGTGACGAAGTAATCTGGCCGGCACTTTGTTTGTCCTTATATTCCACCGGGTAGGCCCAGAGCAACATGGGTAGTTTCTGGCCGGACGACCGATCATAGCCCGAAGGAAGGTATAGAGTCCCCGAGAGCTTAACACCGTCATCCCTGTCGTATTCAATGAGTTCTTTGTGTACATTTTGTATGCTCTCAAATGGATTCTGAAAGTTGGTAACCTTCTCCACAGTACCAGTTCTGATATTACGCAAATAGAAGTTTGGGTACTCGGAAGGAGACTCTATGCTGACCAGGACCATGCCTTCATCCAAATTGAGGACTTCACGAATTCGTTCGTATTGTTCATCCAATTGTGATTGATACAGCCTGGTCGTGTTTCCATCCTCGATCCCGTAGGCGTCAATAAATGGATGCACTCCATCTGAACTATAGCCGGGTCCTTCCAGAAAAATAGTTTCTCCGGAAATGTGCAATACGTCTTCGCCCCATGCATTTTTGCGTGTCACGAAGTCACCCGGATCGCTGTATCTATCTTGGTAGTTTCGGTCAAAAATGACGCGTTGTTGGCGGCCACCAGAAGGATCTATGAGGTATGTTTTCGTATTTCTGTTGCTGAACCAGGAATCTTCTACCACGGCTAATGTAGCTTCTCCCCATGTGACGTCAGAAAACCTGTTTGACGTAGTAGCGATCAACTTGGGATTATCATCGAAGGGCTCGCTTAACAAATAGAGGCCGTCCCGTGTTTCAACATTGCTGGAAGGATCCCCCCCATCCAGGGCCTTTACCCAAAAGATTTCTGCTCTTTTATCCGATCGCCAGCCGATTTCCCTTTCAAAAATATGCGTCGCCATAAATCCTTTTGGCAACTCTTCTATAAGCGGAACTTGTGCAATATTCCGTATAAATGCCCCATCGGCACGGTATAGGTCTGTTTCTGTAGGAAACCTGTAGTACGGTACTATGTAAGAAAATGGTCGTTGAACCACATTGACAAGAACAAATCTACCATCGGGGGATACTGATACAGATCTGTACATATCGGTTCCTTTCCATTCCCTGGAAAGTCCATCAACGGATACTACATGCAAGCTTGATTGGGCTAGTGATTCAAAGTTTCTCTCGTCCGCAGGTGACTTTAATAAATCCTGGTAGGTCCTGTTTTGTGCCTTCTTACCTGCATTTTCAGATATGACCGGACCCGAGGGTACAGATAGTTCTTCATCAATTAGTGGTATCCGGTCAGATGGTAGAAATTTGACCAGAAGTTCATCATCATTCAACCATTCATAAGGCCTGCCGAGATTGGCATTGATTCTGGGCTCTGTGATCCTTTTGGCCATTGCCGTCTCGGTATCTATGATCCAAAGCGCAACACCGCGTTCATCCGTATTGGTTAGGGCCAGTTTTTCTTCATTCTTAGACCACCTCAAATTGGAGAATTGCCCTTCCGGCAATCCCGCGATTTCTTTTTCCTTTTTGTTCTCTATATCGAATAAGGTGATTTTGTAGGTTGTCCGCTGTCTGCTGGAGATATTGGTAATTGGGTTGATTCTGAGACCAGCAAGCCGCATTTCGGGTTGTGACAGTTCTTCTATAGTGCGGAATGGCCTTCGGTACATGAGGATCGCCATTTCTCCTGAAGATTTTATTTCCATTGTGGGTGGTAGAGGCGCATCGACTATATCGAGAATTTCCTTGGCAGGCTTTTGGTATGCGAGATTGATTTGAGCCGACAGGTCATGGGGTGGGTAAATCAGCCATGCTGTGATAAACATTGTAGTTATGATGGTTCGCATAAGAGTCAATTTTAAAGTTTAAATTATGCATTATTGGAAGAAACATGTCAATTAAGGACAATTCTTCAGCTGCATGTAATTGGTGTCCAGGTGCTATGGAACAAAGACCATATAAAATACCGCTTAAACAGGCCCGCCGTTTGGCTATATGGTCCGCGGGACTTTTTGGGTCGCGTCCTTTTGGTTATAGCAGGAAGGCGCTCATTCGTACTATAAGACATTTGGGATTCGTCCAGATCGATACAATCCACGTGATCAGAAGGGCACATCATCACATGTTGTTTTCGCGCATCCCCGACTACCAGGCCTCTCATTTGAACCATTACCATTTTAAGACTAAACAAATTTTTGAATACTGGTGGCATGCAGCAGCCTATCTTCCCATAGAGGATTTTAGATTCACCTTGAGAAGGAAGGCGTATTTTTCGGACAAGCTCGACCGCTGGCCCAAACCGAGTTCTGAGTTGTGCAGAGAGGTTCTCGACCGAATCATCCGCGAAGGTCCTTTGATGGCAAAGGACTTTGAAGATATCAGGCCGGCAGGAGGGTCCGGGTGGTGGAGCCATAAGCCCGCTAAATGGGCCCTTGAAAGGCTGTTTATGGAAGGTCGACTTATGGTAGTATGCCGCAAAGGATTTCAGAAGGTATACGATCTTACCGAAAAGGTATACCCGGAGTCCACCCTTTTGACCGTGCCTTCGGAGGAAGAATTTGCGGACCACCTGATTTCACGCACTTTGCAAATACATGGTATCACTTCTGCCGATGAAATCTGTTACCTGAGAAGAGGGATTCGCAAAATGGTGCTCAGCAGGTTACATCATATGATACGCATCAAAAAAGTAGTGCCCCTGAATATCCACGGAAGATCAAAGGAGTACTATGCCCTCCTAACATCCATGGACGGAAATCCTCATAGAATAGGTAAACAGGTACGCATACTTTCTCCGTTCGATCCAATGGTTATTCAAAGAAAAAGGATAAAAGAGCTATTTAACTTTAACTACCAACTCGAATGTTACCTGCCAAGAACCCAACGCAAGTTTGGTTATTTTGTACTGCCTGTTATCAAGGGAGATCGATTTGTAGCCAGGATTGACATTAAAGCACACAGACATAGATCGGCACTTGAAATTAAGTCGATCCACTGGGAAGATCACCGAGCAAAAGCCTTCGTTGGCGAAGAGGAATTATTAAACGCATTGGCAGATTTTGCCAGATTCAACAAATGTAAATCCCTCGAGTGGAACGACCACATCGAAAAACCCATACAGGCTTGACACGCCTGACATAATCAAAAAATTTTGCTGGAACCATTGTAGAATCAATCCCTAAAACTTGTCAATTTCATTAACTTGAGTTTGATGACCCAATCACTTCGCATTGATTTGCAGGTCCTGGTGAAGTACTTTCCACTATGGTTATTTACCGCCACGCTGCATTTTTTATATATCAATGGGTGGTGTCAGGATACAACCTGGATGGTCGGAGCCGCACAAAGATCTATTACTCCTCAAGACTCAGCTTTCATAGCCGGTCATACGAATAATAGGCGATTTACAGGAGTTAATGATCCACTATTCGTCAAAGCGGTTGCCATTGGCAATGGGGGATTACCAGTCATACTCCTCACATTCGACTGTATAGGACTCCTCTACCCTGAGTTGCAAGACATCAGAAGACGAGCTGATCTGAGATTTCCTGGCATTTCTTCAGACAGAATCATCATGACATCGACCCATACTCATTCCGGGCCCGATGTCGTCGGATTGTGGGGTAAAGACAGGATGCATTCAGGAGTTGATCCCGGCTATATGGAATTCCTGATTGATTCGGCTGTTGATATCATTGCACTGGCCCTCTCCAATATGCAGCCGGCCAGGGCTGAATTCGGTGAGGGGCAACATGGTGATGATTGGGTTTTTAACATTTCCCAGCCTCCTGAACTTGACAGGTCTTTAACAGTCTTAAGATTTTTCGACCAGAATCACAGAAATATCGCAACCCTGGTCAATTTTGCCTGTCATCCTACGTTTTTAGACGCCGTCAACAATCGGGTCAGCTCTGACTATGTAGGAGGATATTACGCTTTTATGGATAGTCTTCAGTCGGGAATAAACCTATTTTTACAGGGAGCCATCGGAGGTTGGGTTCAGCCGGAATACGAATTAAAAACGCATGCGCAAGCTTTTTTCAGAGGTGGCGAACTGGCCAGTAAAGCCCACGACCTGTTGAAGAAGGCCAAACCTTTGAAAGGTACTAATCTTCGTTTTCGATCCATCGTTTTTTCCATGCCTGTAGAAAATGAAGGATTCAAAATGCTTTCGCGTGCGGGTGTTATCAGACGGGTCATTTCAGATTCAGTATCAACGGAGATTGCTGTCTTCAATATTGGAGAAGCATATTTTGCCACCCATCCGGGAGAAACGGTTCCACAACTGTCCATCAGGACTAAATCGATGATGAAGACCGATGGTCCAAAGTTTGTTTTAGGTCTTGGTATGGATGCACTCGGATATATCCTTAAACCAGAATTTTTTGATCCGGGTCTTGAGATTCCACACAGCACTTATTTGTGTTCTGTAAGCGTCGGGCCCCAAACAGAAAGATTTGTTTTCAATTATTTAAAAAAATTGATGACGGATGATTAATGTTCCACCAAATGAAACTTTCTCACCAGCGCAGACGGGCCTGGAAAAATGGTACAAGGCGGTTGGGAAAAGGGACTTAAAAGCTTTGGATGCAATTCTGGCTGAAGAATGCATTTTCCTTTCACCTGTACTTTATACCCCGCAAAACGGTAAGATGCTGACTTATGTTTATCTCGTCGCGGCCATGCAAGTGTTGGGTCGGGGTAACTTCAGGTATACGCATGAGACCCTTTCTGGCAACCGGGCTGTTTTGGAATTCGAGTGCCAGCTGGAGGATACCTATCTGAATGGGGTCGATATCATAGATTTTGATGCAACGGGCAAGATTACATCATTCAAGGTAATGATTAGGCCCATGAAGGCTTTGCACTTTCTGAAGGATCAAATGATGATTGCCTTAAATCAGGCTAAATGATAGATATTGAAAGAAACGTAAAAAACGATGTCAGATCTAGCAGCCGATGACGATACGACATGGAAATAGTACGAAGCAACGTGGGTTGACTTCTCCGGCAGTGCGGCTGTTCATTTGTTTGTTTTTTGGATCATTGATCTGGGTTTCTGGATTATGGAACGAGGTAAACCCACAGGCATGGACCATTTTCTCCGTGTTCATCGCTGTAATCCTAAGTTTTATCCTCAAACCCTATCCGATGGGGATGATGGTAATGATCGGTCTATTGATACTGTTGGTCACAGGTAATCTGACCATCGACGAGGCGCTGTCGGGATTTGCGGATTCCACCGTCTGGCTTGTCGTGGCTGCTTTTTTAATTGCTGCGGCAATGATTTCGACAGGTCTAGGTAAGAGAATTGCACTCACTTTGGTAGTTCGGCTCGGTAAAACAATACGCGGATTGGCCTATGCCATTTGTGGAAGTGAATTGATTCTCGCGACCGTGGTCCCTTCCAATACAGCCAGGGGAGGGGGTATACATGCACCCATTGTTAATTCGTTGTCCCATTCGTTGGATTCTTCTGCCGAAAGTCATCCCGAAAAAGCAGGTGAGTACCTTACGTTGGTCGGGTCTCATGCGAATTTGATAGCTGCCGCCATGTTTATGACGGGTATGGCAGCCAACCCTCTCGTGAGCAAAGCTGTTGAAGAAATTTATGATATTGAATTTGGCTGGGGACAATGGGCTTTGGGAGCGCTGGTACCTGGACTGGTCTCCTTGGCAATTCTGCCGCATTTGATGTACTGGTTGTCAAAGCCTACCGTTGATCAAAGTGATGAGGCACGTGCAGAGGCAGAAAAGGACCTCATGAAAATGGGTGAGGTGGGCCGCAGTGAGTGGATTATGCTGATGGTCCTTGCCACTATGCTCTTATTGTGGAGCACAAAAGCGATTCACGGTTTGGGGACTACTACTGTTGCTTTGACGGGAGTTGCCGTTCTTTTGCTTACCGGAGCACAAACGTGGAAAGATGTCATCAGCAACTACCGCGCATGGGACACCCTGGTTTGGCTGGGAGGACTCCTGACAATGGCCAACATGTTATTGAAGTACGGATTCATTGAATGGTTTGTTGGGCTGGCACAGCATGTCGTGACAGATATGAGTGGTGTCTTTGTCGTAATTGTCCTGGCCGTTATCTATTTCTACTCCATGTACGGTTTCAGCATGCTGACCGCCCACATCGCTTCAATGGCTGCCCCTTTCCTCGCAGTGTGCCTCTATGCGGGTGTGGAGGGCCTTATGGCCGCTGCGATCTTTGCCTATTTCTCCTGTCTCTGTGGATGTACGACCAACTATTCATCCGGTCCGGTAATCATCTATTTTGGATTGGGGTATGTAACAGTACCCAAATGGTTTAAGATTGGCTTTATTATGTCTCTGGTCCATCTTTCTGTATGGATTGGTCTCGGATTATTATGGTGGAAGGCCCTCGGGTGGTGGTAATTTCGAAAAGGTTGATTAAAGGGCTGCTTTCATCGTCCGGCCATATGAATTGCTTCTTTTAGAGCACCATTCCAGGCTTTTGAAAAATACAGCGGTCTCTAATGATTGGTCTTGTGGTTTAATGGAAATGCCATTGATATATTCTCCGGGCAAACTTTCAAATTCCATACCTTCGTCATGAACAGTCTTCATGGCATTGAGTACAGAAAGAATACTTATCATCGGTGCTGCTGGTCAAATCGGATCTGAGTTGACCATAGAACTTCGAAGAATCTATGGGCAGGAGTGCGTCTTTGCAACGGACGTTAAAATGCCTGACGACGAAATCTTCAGAGGAGGGCCATTTCAGATCCTGGATGTCCTCGATGACAAAATGCTTATCCATTTTATCATCAGGCACAAGATCACGCAAATTTATCACCTGGCGGCCGTATTATCCGGGAATGCAGAAAAACTTCCTGTCCAGGCCTGGAACATCAATATGGACAGCCTTTTGAATGTATTGGAGATCGCGCGAATGGTGGACAAGGTGAAGAAAATCTTCTGGCCCAGCTCGATTGCTGTATTTGGTCCTACCACACAGAAAAAGATGGCTCCTCAAAGGACGGTCATGGAGCCTACCACGGTATATGGCATCACCAAGATTGCGGGAGAACGATGGTGCGCCTACTATCACCGAAAATATGGTATCGATATACGTTCAATACGGTATCCCGGATTGATCAGTCATAAAACAGAAGCTGGAGGCGGTACCACAGATTACGCTGTTGACATTTATTTTGATGCGGTCAGCGAAGGGCGTTACGAGTGCTTTATCAAGGAGGATACCTTTATGCCGTTCCTGTTTATGCCTGATGCAATCAGAGCTACAGTAGAACTCATGGAGGCGAGACGGAACAGGCTGACGGTAAGCGGTGGATACAATCTAGCAGGAATGAGTCATTGTCCGGACGATTTTTTTCGAGAGATACGAAAACATATTCCTGACTTCCAAATATCCTATGTGCCGGATTTCAGGCAAGAAATCGCTGAATCATGGCCAGATGGCGTGGACGATACGATTACTGTAAGGGATTGGGGATTCAGTCCAAAATACGATCTTGCGAGCATGACCAAGGTTATGCTAAAAGAGGTGAAAAAGAAAGCGAAATAATATTCTTATTGAGGGGTGTTATCCTCATCGTTAAATTTCAAAGTTAGCGTGTATGTATGGCAAAATGAAAGAGCACTTACAAAATGAGCTGCGCGAAATTGCTGAAGCAGGATTGTACAAAAAAGAGCGAATCATAACATCACCCCAGGATGCTGTGATCACTGTAGCGGGTGGCGGGGAAGTGTTGAATTTTTGCGCCAATAATTACCTTGGATTATCCAATCATCCCGAGTTGATCCGGGCGGCTTCAGAAGCTATGGAAACACATGGATTTGGTATGTCTTCGGTACGGTTTATCTGCGGCACCCAGGATCTGCACAAAGAGCTGGAAGACAAGATATCCGCTTTTTTTGGGACGGATGATACCATTCTATATGCAGCGTGTTTCGATGCAAATGGCGGGGTATTTGAGCCGTTGCTTACGGCGGAAGATGCGATCATTTCTGATGCTTTAAACCATGCCTCCATCATCGATGGTGTCAGGCTTTGCAAGGCGCAACGATATCGGTATAAGACGGCTGACATGACCGATCTTGAGGAGAAGCTGATCGAATCGCAGGCTCAAAGGTTTCGCATTATTGTCACCGATGCTGTCTTTTCTATGGATGGTCATGTGGCTCCCATGGATAAGATTGTTGCTTTGGCCAGGAAATACGATGCGTTGGTCATGATCGATGAGTGCCATTCTGCAGGTGTCGTGGGCAGGACAGGGAGAGGCGTGACGGAATTGTTCGATATACGCGGTGAGGTCGACATTATTACTGGAACGCTCGGCAAAGCTTTCGGTGGAGGTATAGGCGGATTTACTACCGGCAGGAAAGAAATCATTGATATGTTGCGGCAGAGATCCAGGCCTTATCTCTTTTCGAATTCCCTTCCTCCTATGATCGTTAAGGCTGGAATAAGGATGCTGGAAATGATGGACGAAAACAACGATCTGGCCGACAAGTTGCACGACAACACGGAATATTTTTATCAACAGATGAAAGAAGCTGGCTTCGACATAAAGCCTACACAGTCAGCCATTGTACCCATCATGCTGTACGATGCCCGTTTATCCCAGGATTTTGCAGCATCACTCCTGGAAGAGGGAATATACGTAATCGGGTTTTACTATCCCGTGGTTCCAAAAGGGCAGGCGCGTATCCGGGTTCAGCTTTCTGCCGCCCATACAAGGAAACAGCTTGATAAGGCTGTTGAAGCCTTCACAAAAGTAGGCAAGCTCCTGGGAGTGATTTGATCTAAGGGATGCCTACAGCAAATGTCTCAATGAGAATCTCGAAGAACCTCACTGCCTGAATTGCCTTTGAGAAAATCTAGATCGGCGCCCAAGTGGGCTTGTTCCACGTGATCTATGTATATTTTTACATAGCCCCTGTCATGACCGAGGTTGGGTGGTCTCCATGCTTGGCGCCGTTGGGACAACTCCTCGTCGCTGACCAACAACTTCAGACTTCTTCCGGGTACGTCGACTTCAATGATATCGCCATCTTTCACCAGGGCTAGAACTCCTCCATCTGCTGCTTCCGGGGCGGTATGCAAGAATACAGTTCCGAAAGCCGTGCCGCTCATTCTGCCATCCGAGATACGGACCATATCTGTCACACCTTGCTTCAACATTTTCTTGGGCAACCCCATATTGCCTACTTCGGGCATTCCCGGATAGCCCTTAGGGCCAACATTTTTCAAGACCAGGACAGAGTCGGGATTGACTTCGAGGTCAGGACTGTCGATGCGTGCTTTATAGTCTTCTATGTCTTCAAAGACTACCGCCGTACCTCTGTGCTGCATGAGAGCTGGTGTTGCAGCAGATGGTTTGATGATAGCACCGTATCGGCACAGGTTACCTTTGACAACGGCTATGCCTGAATCTTTTTTTACAGGGTTGTCGAGTGGGGAAATTATGTTCTCATCAAAGCAGACGGCGCTGGCAACATTTGCTGAGATGGACTTACCTGTGACTGTCAGTGATTCTCCATGAAGTGCAGAGAGTAAATTTTTCATAACGACCGGTAAACCACCGGCGTAATAAAATTCTTCCATCATAAATTGTCCTGAAGGCTGTATGTTGACCATCAATGGTATATGAGAGGAAAAGCGATCAAAATCTTCGAGGTCGAGTTTGACACCAATTCTTCCGGCGATGGCCAGAAGATGAACGACAAAATTGGTGGATCCGCCTATGGCTGCATTGACCATTATGGCATTTTCAAAGGCTTTTCGCGTGAGAATTTTTGAAGGGATCAAGTCTTCATCGACCATTGAGACAATGCGGCGTCCAGTAAGGTGAGCTTGCACCTTGCGCCTGGAATCCGCCGCCGGTATGGCTGCATTTTGAGGTAATGCCATACCCAGTGATTCGATCATGCAAGCCATGGTTGACGCTGTTCCCATCACCGCGCAGTGCCCGCGGCTTCGGCACATGCATGCCTCGGCTTCAATAAAATCTTCCTGGGATAGTTCTCCTCGACGTTGGGCTTCGCTGAACCTCCATACTTCCGTGGTGCCGATATCCTTGCCGCGAAATTTTCCGTTGAGCATGGGCCCACCTGAGAGAAAGATGGTCGGCAGGTCCACGCTACAGGCCCCCATGAGAATGGAGGGTGTCGTCTTGTCACATCCACCCAGCAGCACTACGCCATCGAGGGGGTTGGCACGGATGCTTTCTTCGGCATCCATGCTTGCAAGGTTGCGATACAGCATGGTCGTGGGTTTCATGAGCGTTTCACCCAGCGACATTACGGGAAACTCTACCGGGAATCCTCCTGCTTCCCAGACCCCCCTTTTTACATATTCGGCCAATTCTCTGAAATGAGCATTAC
>JBFKOL010000088.1:0-13759 GCA_041628815.1 Saprospiraceae bacterium
GAACTGACCCGCTTCAATGGCTTCACTAGGGGTAGCGGCCGAGGGACTAAAGGTCTCCATTCGCTTGTCGAGGTACAAACGATCCAGTAGCTTTTGTATGGGAACAGGATAGAAATCGCTATCGCCCAGGTGAGTGGCGCGATCGGCATAAGTGCGTCTTTCTGCTTCAATCATCAGATGGACTGACTGCGTCGTGTGGAATCCATATTCTTCGACTGGAAATGGCTCTATACTACCCAACAATTGCAACAAGGCAATGCCTCCACTCGATGGAGGGGGCATTGATACAATCTGGTGTCCTCGATAAGTACCTGTCACCGGTTTTCGCCAAACGGCATCGTAACTTTTTAGATCGTCGTGTGTCAGGATGCCTCCTCCCCGCCGCATTTCTGCAACGATGCTGTCTGCAACCCAACCTGTATAAAATCCACCATCCCGGTGATCCCGGATCGCTTCCAAGGTGCTTGCCAACTCAGGTTGAACCAAAAGGTCTCCTTCGCTCCATTCTCCATCCTTGACAAACCGGGTAGGCCTGGTGTTATAATCAAGAAACCTCTGTCGCGATCGGTTTAAATTGCGGGCCTCCGAAGTGGTAAGGTATACGCCATCGGCAGCGAGATCTATGGCTGGTTGTATCAATTTTTTCCAATTCCGCAGTTTGCTGTATTTATCAAATGCCTTAACCATACCATCTACGCTGCCAGGTACTCCCGCGGCCAGATGACCGTTGATGCTGAGTCCTTCAATGACATGTCCGGAAGAATCCAGGTACATATCCCGAGTGGCAGAAGAGGGTGCGGTTTCCCTAAAATCCAACGCATCTGTTGTGCCGTCTGCATTGCGGATGACCATAAACCCACCTCCTCCAATATTGCCGGCCACGGGGTAACACACCGCAAGTGCAAACTGAGTGGCGATGGCCGCATCTACCGCATTACCACCTGCACGAAGAATATCAAGACCTATTTCACTGGCAGCCGGATGCGCGGTGGCAATGCCTGCCCGGTCCGCAATGATTTGCTTTTCAATCAAATAGGGTTGCGGCGATTTTTCCGTCATACCACTCCTGCAGGACATAAATCCAACAAGAGTGAAAAACAAGAGGAACAAGATGGCAGGAATACGTTCTTTTACGCCGGCTGCTTTCACCAGCAGGTTGTCACGATGGCTCATAAGGATGTGGGTGGTAAATTTTCAAAATGTCCATTCATCTGTATTTTCTTCCGCATTTCCTCCATCTCTTTGACACGTGGAATGAGTTTGTCGAGGTGGTCAAGCATATAACGCTGTCTTTCAACCTCTCCAACAATTTGCAGAAAGTGATATTCCTGGGTTTGGTTGAATCCCACTTTGTGTGCAATGTCAAATGTAATCTGTAACCTCTTCAACTCCTTGGGAAGCTTCTTGATATTCATAAACCCATAAAGGTCCTTAAGTCTATGGATGATTTCTTCATACAGCACCGGATCGCCTTCGGTCTCCCAATAGAGTTCCTCGATGTATCCTCCAGGATACAGTTTATTTTTCATTTTGGGAAGAAACCTCTTCACCTCGAAAGGAACAAGTCCAACGGTCTTTATGTCCATACTGCCATTTTGATAGGTCTTCACTATTTTATCAAGCATGACAGTACTGCCAAAATCCAGCTTTCTCTCTTTTTGATAGAAAGGTATGCCAAAAATTAATCCTTCCGACTTGCAATCGTGGATCAATTGTTTATACCGCGGCTCAAAGATGTGCAGATTGAGCTTTTCACGCGGGTAAACCACAATTTCCAATGGGAATAAAGGGATCAGTTTCATGCAGCAAAACTAAATGAACTCTCTGATTCCGGCTACCTACCAATCGATCATATGAAAAGGCAATCTCGCCTGAGGTTCTTCGGTTGCCCTGTGAATTTCATCCAGAAGTCTAGAAACATCCCTGGATAAGCGTGTAGGTGTGTCAAAACCCAACCAACCACGCGTTTCCGTACCGGCCATGAGTTCCGTCAGGAGTTGCTCGTAAAATGTTTTCGTGATGACAGGGTATTCGAGGATTTTATACTCGTCCAAACCTGCCTCAGATGCCGCTATGGCTATGGCGTCGTCAAGGCTGCCCAGAGTATCCACCAGGCCGGCTTGGACAGCCTGTCGACCACTCCAAACCCTTCCCTGTGCAACTTCCTCGATTTCATCTGTAGACAAGTCTCGTCCTTGGGCAACGACATTTTTGAATTGGGCATAAATCCGCTCAGTCTCATTCATGAGCAGGAGATTGTCATCGTCACTGCGGGAGACCAGGCTGGAGTACATAAAGGTGCGCTTACCGGTGCCAATCGTGTCCCAATTGATGCCCAGCTTTTCAGTGAATAATTCGTTCATATCCGGGATCATTGAGAAAACACCTATGGAACCAGTGAGGGTGGTCGGCTCCGAAACAATTTTATCTGCGCCGGCACTGATGTAATAGCCTCCAGAAGCTGCATAGTTTCCAAAAGAAGCAATGACCACCTTGTCCTTTTTGATTTCTTCGATTTTTTTCCAAAAGACATCTGACGTAAAACTGCTTCCTCCAGGAGAGTTGACACGCAATACCAGGGCCTTGATCCTCTTGTTATTTTTGATGCGATCGAGAATCTTGCCATAGCGTTCCATGGAGATTACTCCTTTCTGATCACCAGAAAAACCAATGTCTCCTTCGGCGTACAAAACAGCCACGCGATCGTCATGATTCGGATTACTTAGCCTTGCTGCCTTTTTGTAGGTTTGAAGGTCAACATAATTGATTTTGTCATCATCCAGTTTGACCTCCATCCTTTTTTCAAAATCTGACCAATACGCTAACTCATCCACCAGGCCAAGATCGAGGGCATCCATTGCATTGTTGGAAAGCCCTTCAACTATAACATTCATCACATCATCTGCCTGAGGGCGATTTTTACTGATGTGTGTGACATAGGCTCTCTGGTATTCATTTAAAAATGACATTGTCTGAAACCTGTTGGCCTCAGAAGACTCTGAAAGGTAAAATGGTTCCACAGCACTTTTATACTTTCCGGCATAATAGACATCAAAGTCAATCCCTGTCTTTTCACTGAATGATTTGAGATACGGGGTGAGCATCCCAAAACCCCTCATATCCACAATTCCGTTGGGGTTTAGGGCAATGCTGTCAGCCGCTGAAGCCAGCAAATAACCCGATTGTGTAAAATAGTTGCCATAAGCCCAAACAAATTTTCCCGATTCAGCAAACTCTTTCATTAAATTTGAAAGTGTCAGGGCAGCCGTTGGATTCAGCAAGACAGATTCTGTCTTGAGTAGTATACCAGAAATATGGTCGTCTTCGGCAGCGTGTCTTATAAGCTTCCTGACATCATTCAATCCTATGAACTCTTTTTCGTTGAACGAAAATTGACCCTGAACCACGTTGTCGGTCAATTCTGGCATGAATTGATCGAACTTGAGCTCTAAAACAGAATTCTTTGCCACCTTGTATTTGGGGGCACTGCCAGCACCAATGGCAAATAGGACTAGGAAGAGTACACCCATGGCCAGCAGGGTGCCAAAACAGGATGCGAAAATGAATTTTACGAATTGTTTCATGATTCTCTTGTGAAATTGTCATTAGTACCCGGAGGATTTCCGTTCGCAAGATGCCGAAAAGTCCTTTTTATCGAACCATTCTTTAGACTAAAGATTCTTTTTGAAGGATCGCAGGACCAAATATCATCATTTCAGGAGTAACATGTTGCTACTCATGGCTCTCATTTTTATTTTCATCCAACGCTCGGAGGGCCAAATGTATACTAAGTCTTCCGAAACGACCGGGCTGAATGCAGCGACCATAGTTGGCAACCACTTCCTGGGTGCTGGCGTAAAAGTCATCGATGTCAGGTACCGCGGGTCAGCAGAGTCAATGGGCATCTTCACAGAAGATACTGCGGTGATCGGAATGGAGTCCGGTATAGTAATGTCCACCGGATGGGTTGATTTGCTGCAAAGAAACAACGATAAAGACAATACCAGTTCTTCTGGCCGGTGGACCGAAAAGGTGAGTGATCCCCACCTCGAAGCGCTGTCTGCATATGAACTGCACGATATGGCCATTTTGGAGATAGACATAGTTCCCCGGAGCGACTATATTGAATTCAGATATGTATTTGCATCAGAAGAATATCCCGAATTTGTCTGCTCGCAATTCAATGACCTTTTTGGATTGTTCATTTCCGGTCCCTCACCCGTCGAAGGGACCTATCAGGCTGTCAACATGGCGCTGGTAGGTGAAACGAACCAGACAGGAGCGGGAATTAATGCGTTTCCGGTTGCCACCAATACGGTCAATCCGGGAGTGCCGGGAAGCGCAATTCCGGACAGCCGTTGCGAAAACATGCAAGAGTCACTCGACTTTTCTCACCTCTACAATGACAACAAGGATGGAAAAGGATTTACCCTGGATGGATATTCAGATATTCTAACTGCTAGGATACAGGTAATACCTTGCGAAACATATACGGTAAAAATGGCGGTGGCCGATAGCTGGGACGCGAACTACGACAGCGCTGTATTTCTGGAAGCCAACTCCCTGCGCAGCGAAGGCACCTCTCTGGCGGCGATTGGGAATGGTCCTTCCAATATTGTTTTCCCGGGTTCAGGAAAGGTTGGTCTTGAGCTTACGGTCCACGAAACGGATGCCATCGACCGCAAGGTAGCGTTGGGGATGGATGATCATACAAGAAGCATCATGGAGAGTGGTTTCATTACACTTAGTAAATCACATTTCGAGATTGGAGCTGGTGTAATTAGTGACCGCATTTTCCTCGAACCGTACGACATACACAATTCCGCAGAATTGCATGTACTGCGTTTTTTTGCCGATGACGGCACGTGTTCCATTGATACGGCAACAATCGTTTTGAGACCCGATCCTATCAACAGCCACATTGCGGTCCTCGATTCGTCCACATTGTGTCACAATGAATTACCGCCGTTGAAATTTGAACATGTTGCCCAACCATGGGTCTTTGTAGCCGATGATACTTCGAATGTTTCCAGTTTGCTCATTCAATCAAAGGATATCATTGGTGTCAGGGAAGTACACATGCCGCTGATGCTCAACTTAAGACCCAAGGTATGCTTCACTCCGGTGCGCTGGACCGGTGGAGGCAGTGCGAAATTGTCTTTGCACAGTCCATCAGGTGAAGTCTTCAAATGGCGCAGCGATCATTTCCACACTGCAGATAACCCGCCAAGGCAAGAATGCAGCGATGGCCTCATTGCGGTTCAACAACATCACGAACCCCCGGATTCCTCGCTGTACAGATCGGATCAAGCATATTCATTGGTTGGCCGCTGGACCTTGTTGGTGGAGCAAAATGATGCGATTCTACCACTCGAGACTTGGTCGTTACAATTTGAAAATCCATGGGAAGCCACTTTCATGTATTATGACCTGGATGGAGCCGAGGTCGGACCTGAAAATAGGAATGAATCCGACACCCTGGTTGTACGGGGTTTTATCAACCACACTGTAAAAACAGATACTGTAGTCATAAGGAGGTGGCCGTCCATACCAACGGTTAGGGATTTGGCTTGTTACCAAATTGATCGAGATACTTTGGTGTTCACATGGGACAAACAAGACCACCTTACCTATGTTGTGACTGCCGAAGGAAATTCTTGGGCCCAGGATTCGACGGAAGTATGGTTCTCGGATTTGTCGGCGGATAAGTTGGTAGAATTCAGCATTACTCCTGAATTTGAAGGCTGTAAAGGGGAAACTGTCATAACAACTTGTAAAACGCCTCCCTGCCCAACAGAAAAAAGCATAGACCTTAAGGTTTTACCTCCACCTTCGTGGTGCATCAATCATGGGTCGATCCTCATTAACACCGATATCAACAACTGGCCGTTGACCTATATCCTGAATGGAGAAACATTCGACATGGATTCCATGGTAATGGTGCCTGTCGGGGATCATGAAATATCCATAACAGATCGTTTTGGATGCGAGGAGACTTTTAAAGTCAATATGACAGCGTCAGACACTATGTTGGTCAATGTAATAGCTTCGAAAGGCCTGTGCGGGGTTCCGGCCGAAACACGAATAGACATATCTGATCCACAAAAGGTGCAAAAAATTGAATGGTCCAATGGACATTTCGGCCCTCAGACTTCCTTCGACACAGGAGGGATGCACTTTGTCTGGGTTGAAGACGACTATGGTTGCAGTGTACTTCATAATTTCAAAGTATACCAGACTCAACCAATTGAAATCACTCAATGGAGCATTACTGATGCCAGCTGCCATAATGCCTCCGACGGAAAGATTCAGTACGATATTTCTGGTGGTAATGGCATTTATTCGGATATCATTAAGTCTCTCCATTCCAATGAGGTAAAAACCAACCTATTGCTGGCACGAGGAGAGTATTCACTCGAGATTTCAGATACGGATGGATGCGGGTATCAACGCGTCTTTTTTGTAGATGCCCCTGCCGAACCTGTCATCCAGGCCCAAATAAAGAATGTGAGTTGCAAAGACGGCTCCGACGGTTCTGTTTACTTGGATGCAAAAAATATGAGAGAGCCACTCTCAGTATATGATGATGCCGGAATGTTGAAAGGCAGAGAGGTGCTTGGTCTCAAGCATGGAACATACAACTTCACCTTAGTCGACAGTACGGGATGCAGCGCTCGTACTACCATTGTGGTAAGTGAGCCCCGTGAATATCTTGAAGTTGCGTTCGAACAAGAACCTCCTCGTTGCATCGAATCCAATGACGGAGCTATCCGGGTGTCGGTAACGGGTGGAGTAGGACCTTATACCACAGTGGTACAACAAGCGGGCAAAATATTTACACACGATGCATTGCCCCATGGTTTCTTTACTTTAAATGTGCTCGATGCGGCTGGATGCGAGGTGACGGTCGAAGACATATATCTCAATAGACCTGATTCCCTTTGGATCGATCTGGAATTGGATACAGCCGTCAATGAAGGTGAAAATGTAAAGGTCGTAGCCAGCTATGGAGGAAACCAGGGTGAAGTGAACGTGGACTGGAGGTCAGACCCGCATGGTGTGGTACCATGTAATGCCTGTGATCAATGGGAAGTCCGTCGGATATCGGAATCATTCATTGTCCAGGTTCATATCCAGGACAGCATAGGCTGTAGAGCCATGGATGAAAAGAAAGTTTTTGTAACTAAATCAAATCATATCGCAATACCTGAAGCTTTTACCCCGAATGACGATGGGGTCAACGATCTACTGACCATATTTGGGACTCCAGGAACCATTGTTCACAATTTTAAGCTGTTTACCTATGGCGGTGTCATCGTGTATGCAGTTAAAAATGTTGATGTCAATGATATACTGGAAGGCTGGGACGGGCGGTTCAAAGGTATTGAAATGCCGGCGGGATCCTATGCCTGGGTGCTTGAAGTGACTTTTCCCGATGGCAGGAACGATACATTCCATGGTGCTACCCAACTTGTCAGGCAATGAGGTGGTGTACAATGATAGCGGCACTTTTCTTTTTCCTGGATTCTTTCAGCCAGTCCCCAACTTTTTACATCCATCTAAATCCAGGAATTGAAACACCGGCTTCGTTGATGTATCATAAAGGTGAGGGAGGTGTATTATCAGTCGGGCACGTTCGTTCTTTGTCATCACAAAAGAATGTGGGACTTAAGAATGTCCAATTCATTTATTATCGTGGCTGGTGGGATCAACATTCAAAAAATCACTGGGCGGTCGGTGGAAAGTTAGAAAAGGCTGGCGGTGCACAATCGAGCCATTGGTTAGGAAAAGCAGAGCTTTCCCTGGTTTTCGCTAAACGATTATCATCGCGCAGATCATGGCATCATCATCTTTCTATTGGTTCCTCCTTGGCCCGGAATTTTTTCATGCTGAATCAGCGCAATTATTGGTTCGGCACACAATACAACTTAGAAAAACAATACGTCGATCGGACATTACCAAATCTCGAAAATCCAGGGTTACTGGAATTTGAAAATTTTAGCACGACGACTTTTACAGCAGGAATTGCCTGGTGGGCAAAAAGCAGAATAAACGGTGACAGTTGGACTGCCGGTATCGACTGGGAATATATAGGACAGCACTTTGGTACTCAAGAAGTACCCTTGCAAGCGTTTGACAACATAAAGTGGACCGGTCATTTATCCTGGAATAGGTTTTTCAGGAAAGACATTGCAATGGTCTCTTCGATGACTTTTGAAAGTCATTCGCCCTTCCTGGCGATTGCACCTCGCATGGGATTGTTATCCAGACTGTCCAGTGTAGAGGAAAGTCTTTGGCTACAAGTATCTGGCACCTTACTAATGACAGAACACACATACGGCTTTGGGCTGACTTTCATACGAATCGCTACAGATGTGCAGATTAACAAGTTGGGATGGTCCGTTTTTTATGGAATACCAGTAGGGGGGCTTGCAGATAAGAGATTGACAGGTAACATGGGCGTTAAACTGGTCTATCGACCTGGGGCTTCTCCACCGTTGACGTGGCGTTAGACCAACAGGCTTATCCTGTGTACTCCAGGCAAATAATTCTGAGCAAGTAGATGTTTTATGGATTCGTAGTGCGACTTGTTTTTAACGAAATCGATTTCGTTCAAATCGATAATCACCACCGGGAAGGTGAGGATATTGCGAAAATATTCAAAATAAGTATTCTGAATCTCCTGCAAATATTCCGGTTCAATCAGTCGTTCATAATCCCGTCCGCGCAATTTGATGAATCTCCTAAGTATTTGAATGTCGCGATGTAAATACACGAGTATATCAGGTTTGGGAAATGATGCATTCAGGACATTCCAAAGTTTTTGAAACAGGCGAAATTCTTCCTCGATTAAGTTGTTTTTTGCAAACAACAATGACTTGACAAATGAGTAATCAGAAATCACGAAATCATCAAAAAGTCCGCGATTTAACAATTGCCGTTGCATTTGTTTGTAGCGCTCTGTCATAAAAAATAACTCAACAGAAAAGGCGTATCGTTCTCGATCCTGGTAGAAGAGCGGAAGGAAGGGATTTTCGTGAAATTGTTCCAGGATGAGTTCACAGGGATATTCCCTGCTGATCAATTCGGTCAATGATGATTTTCCCGTACCAATGTTACCTTCTATACAAATGTATTTATGCGGAAATTCTATCACCATCTTGTTTGTAAAGTCTTACCTTCCCCTCATCAGGACATTCCAGAATGAGCTGTCGTACACTCTTGCCATAAAGAGGATGAATGACGTCACCAGCAATCTCGGCTAAAGGTATTAAAACAAAGTTTCTTTTATGCATCCTCGGATGTGGGACAGTTATTTCTCTTTCATGAATGACGCACTGGCCACAGAGCACGAGATCTATGTCTAAAACCCTGGGTCCGTATTTTTCTTTTTTGTCTATGTTTTTCCCGTATTGAATCTTGAGTGCTTGCTTCAATGCTTCCTGGCAGGACAAGACAGATTGCAAAAGAACCGCCTGGTTAAGAAACAGATCCTGCTCTTTTATCCCCCACGGTGTAGTCTCATAAATGCCTGACACTGCTTTCAGGGTGCCTACGCATGCAACCAGCATTTGCCTTGCATGCTTTAAATTTTCCATTCTGTCACCCATGTTGGACCCGATGAGGAAATAAAGATCTCGTTCTTTCAATCGCGGCGTCATAAAATGCAAATATCACACAATGAAAAATAACTACCGTAAAACATAGGGGTATGATGCACTCATGATGTCTTATAATTGGTTTTGTTTGTCTCGCCCTTATTTGGACTTGGTATAACCGTCATATTCATTCCGGTGTGGTCCGGAGAATCTGCGTTTTTGGGCAAGGCAATTACCCCAAAAAAGCTGATTCCTTATAAAGATAAGATCAGCTTAGATTGCTCTACTTAGTATGTACTATGAAAAAGAAAGCGGGTGCATTGCACACCGCTTTTTTTATTCATTTCACAAAAGATTCTGCACTACCAACACCAAAAATCAATTCGTATTGACGCATATCTTGCCGTCAGTTTCAAACTGTCGGGAAGTTATTCACCTAACCCCCATCAATAGCAAAAAAGTTTGACCAAAATTGGACAATTTTAAACACCCTTGGACAGCACTTGACACGGGTATTCTTGATATGTAGAGTATTTTCCATATGGCGTCATGACGCAATATCCTTACATTCCAGAACAGATATATCATGTTTACAACAGGGCCAATGGGTGCGATTTACTATTTCCGCGGACGGGGAATTATAATTACTTCCTTAGAAAGTTCAGGGAGCAAATGAGTCCTGTTTTCGATGTATACGCATATTGCCTGCTTCCCAATCATTTTCACTTTTTAATAGGGACTAAGACGACCGTGGAATTTCTTGGTTTGACTACCGAGGATGTATCGTTGTATAAAACAGTCGAGGCATATTCATCAGTCATTTCCGGACGCCTGAAAGGGTGGCTTAGCGGTTGTACCCAGGCTCTCAACGGACAGGAGGGGCGTAGAGGCAGCATTTTTATGCACAATACCAAGCGAAGGATCATTCGGGACAGGAAATACCTTCTGATCGTTCTTTCATACATTCATCTCAACCCTTTGTATCACGGATCTACGAACAACTATTGTTCATGGCGATATTCCTCGTATGCCGAACTAACTGATGTAGGTCGACCTACGTGGACTCGCTGCGAAGTAGTCTATACATGGTTTGACAATTTGCAGGCGATGATTTCTTTCCATGGTGAATGCGAACCTTTTGCCCTCGAAAAGAATCTCGAACGTTGAGCAGGTAGGCCGATTGAATCCTAGCCGGATTCTCCAATTGCCTTGAGGTACTTGCTCAGTTCGCTTTTTACAACGGGGAATAGAATGAACAAGGCAATCATATTTGGAAAGACCAATGCTAGTATCATGGCATCAGAAAATCCCCATACCGAACTCATATCACCGGCGGCACCGATCACTACGAAAATGAGGAATAAGACCTTGTAGGAAAGATCCGCTACCTTACTCTTGCCGAAAAGATAAAGCCATGACTGAAGCCCGTAGTAAGACCATGAAATCATGGTAGATACTGCAAACAAGACCACAGCGAGTGTCAAGAAGGCTCCTGCGAAAGGTATGTATTTCGAAAATGCTGCTGCGGTGATGCCCGCACCTTCAAGTAGCTGTCCATCGATCATGACACCTCCGGCACCATCGCCACCATAGGTGAATTCACCACCGGTGTTGAATATAATAATTACCAGGGCCGTCATCGTACAGATGACCACCGTATCAATAAAGGGCTCCAGTAAAGCCACCAATCCTTCGGAAGCCGGATAATTGGTCTTTACGGCAGAATGTGCGATGGAAGCCGATCCGGCGCCGGCTTCATTGGAGAATGCAGCTCGCCTGAAACCTGTGATAAGTACACCGAATATGCCACCCAACCCCGCCTGTGGATTGAAGGCTTGCGTGAATATTTGCCCAAAGGCATCATCGATTTTACCGAAGTTGATTCCGAGAATGTACAAGCATGCCAACACATACATGACAGCCATAAAAGGGACGATCTTTTCTGTCACCGATGCAATCCTCTTTATGCCTCCAATAATGATAATACCGACAAATACCATCATGATGATGCCAATGACGGTTCTTGCATTTCCGCCTGTCATATTGAAAGACTGCGCAAGCTGCATGGCAGCTTGATTGGATTGTGCCGCATTGCCACCACCAAATGAGGCACCTACACACAAAATGGCAAACAGTACGGCAAGGGCTTTGCCCAGGCTGACGTAACCCTTTTCTTTTAAACCCTTGGTCATATAATACATCGGTCCACCATAAACGGTGCCGTCCTCTCCAACATCGCGATAACGAACACCCAATGTACATTCCACGAATTTGGTCGACATTCCGATCAGCCCACAAAGCATCATCCAGAAAGTAGCTCCGGGCCCTCCGATCGCTATGGCCAGAGCCACACCTGCAATGTTACCGTTGCCCACGGTACCTGATACTGCGGTAGCCAATGCTTGGAAATGACTTACTTCCCCTTCCTTACTTTCATCTTTAATCGTGCGAATGACGTCCCCTTCCACGACATTTACCGCAGCCGTTTCAATAGCGGCATGATGGTCAATTTCATCGTACTTGCCTCGAACCACGCGAATGGAAGTCGGGAATTTGCGGATATTGACAAATCCAAAGTATAGGGTAAAGAATGCTGCTCCAAAAACCAGTAAAATGATTATCGTAGGGATTCCTTGACCAAATAGCGCTTCCGTTCCTGGGAAATTATGCAATACAACGGCCTGCCACCAGTTGGAAATCGGTGTGAACCATTCATTGATTCTCTCGTCAAGCCCCATTTCTTGTTCGCCCTGGCAATAAATGATTCCAGGAAGGATCCATAACAACAGAAATGCATGAAGCGCTTTTTTCATAGTTCGTATTGCTTGTCTTTTGTATAAAAGGAGGGTAAGATATACTTATGACTTAATTTAGCCAAATCCACGAGGAACCCAGGCCGATTATGAAGGACAGCATCATAATTTTAGTCAGGCTATTTCGCCTCCACAGCTGCTACCGGCTCCGGCAGTACAGCCAAAGCAATGCTGATTGGTGACAATAGAACGTTTTCTAAGCAGTTCGGCATCAAACCGGCTTATATGATCAGCAGGAGATGCCACCTTCAGATCCAGCATCTGGTTAAAATCGCAATCATAGAGATACCCATCCCATCCTACGGACAATGTATTTCTGCACATCAACCCTTCAATGGTAGAAGGGTTGAAGGCCTCTACTAGTTCAGTCATATACCTTACATAGTTGCCTGTTTCCAGCAGATAATCCAGAAACCTGCTTATAGGCAGATTCGTAATAGCGTACAATTGGTTGAATAAAATTCCATGCCGCCTGAAGAGTTGTCTTTTGAATTCCAGTTCAAGAGATGCCTGGTTGCCAGGAAGAAACGCTCCGGAAGGATTAAAAACGAGGTCAAGTACCAATCCGCTGTTCTCTTTTCCGTAGCCCACTTCGTTCAGTTTTTTGAGCGCCCATATGGAGTCGTCATACACTCCTTCACCACGCTGACCGTCTGTTCGAGATTTGGTAAAATAGGGGAGGGATGAGATTACCTGAACCCCATATTTGGCAAAGAATTCTGGCAGATCGGCAAACTTGGGATGGGAGGCGATGATGGTAAGGTTACAACGATTCATAACATGAACGCCGAGAGCAGCACACTGAGTAACAAACCATCTGAAATGAGGATTCATTTCTGGGGCCCCACCAGTAATATCCACAGTTCGGAATCCCGCTTTCTCAATAACATGCAGACATTGCTCCAATGTCTTTCGCGACATATTTTCCTCTTTTCGGTCGGGACCAGCATCTACGTGGCAATGGGCACACGTTTGATTGCAAAGTTTACCGATATTCACCTGGAAAATTTCGATTTGTACAGGTTTGAGTTCGTCGTAGCCATTGTCCTGCAGTTTCCCGTAAAATGAAGGCAGCCGCGCTTCACGCAATTCACGACCGTTGAGCACCTTTAGCTGGACTAAAGTGTCCGACAAAGCATTGTCACTTCTCTTGAGGGTCTTGCTTCTTTGTTTTACACCCATATATCTGCTACTCGGTAAAAATCCCAGTTGATAAAGACGACTGTGGTATTACATCAGACGTTTTTTTACATGATTCATCATTTGCACGCTGTTCACTAAAACTGCTCCTCCCTTAATGGCTGCAGCGACATGTACGGCCTCCATCATTTGCTCTTCATCAGCCCC
>JBFKOL010000089.1:0-13753 GCA_041628815.1 Saprospiraceae bacterium
GGATAGAGATTGGTTGTCCTTGCTATCCTCAGGATCATTAATCAGAATCATTGCAATAAACCAACCGCATCAACTGGTTCCCTTCGGTAGCGCCAATACCATGTCCGTAGAACATCTCGAAATTGCTGCTTTAGCAATATTTCGCCGCAATGCCTATGTATTTCAGGGGGCTGCGAACGACCCTTTTTCAATGAGTCAGGCTATATCCAAGGGAATGACATCAACATTCCCGTCGATGTGGAACATCTTGGTGCCCGACCACGACGCTGAAAGCATAGACAAGCATTTTGAAATGCTTAAAGCTGCTGTCAATAGCAGACTTTTTCCTCTCTTGACCTATGATGCGACGACAGGAAAGGGTTTTGGAGCCCATCTTAGCATTCAGCGTAATCCCGATCCCGATCAAACTTTCTCCACCTTCGAACTTGAGATTTCCTCGACTCAGGGGAATCAATCGATGACCAATGGTTTAACGATTGCCGATTTCTTGATAGCCCAACCCGAATATGGTTGTATGATGGAATTTATTCCCGGAGCATATGAGAGCGATGAATTGTTGCCCTTATCTGACTATCTCGAACTTTCGATGGACGAACAGATAACGAAGATTCCTTACCTCTGGATGTTGAACAAGGAAAATCATCTAATCAGAGCGATGGTTCCTTTCGACTGGGTCAGAGTCGGCCGTGGCAGGATGGACTATTGGAAGTTCCTGCAGGAACTTTCTGGAGTCAAAAGTTTGCATACTCACAAGGCGCTTGAAACGGCCCGGATTGCCTGGGAAAATGAATTGGATGACGAAAAGGCAAAGCTTCGTGCAGAGTTCGAACAAAGCGCCGAAAGAAACCTTGACCGTGCTATCCGAAATATCCTCAATGCCTTTCTCGAATCGGACGAGGTACTCACCTCTCTTCTTGAAAACCCGGACAATATTGGAAGCCCCGTTGGTGTGGAAATAGAATCAAGCGAGGAAGTTCTCGTTATGAAAGTAGAGGATGCCAAGCAAAAGCCAGAAGCAGCCGTTCCCGCCATTCGCAGTGAGGCATGGGTAGAAAGCGATGCTTGTACCTCGTGCAACGATTGTATCGATGCCTTACCGGGTGTTTTCAAATACAACGACGACAAACAGGCTTATGTTCATAATCCCAAAGGGGGCTCTTACTCGAGGATTGTCGCAGCAGCAGAAAAATGCCCGGCACTGTGTATTCATCCAGGTCTGCCCCATGACAAAAACGAACCCGACCTGGAGAAATGGGTGAAAAGGGGCGAGAAGTATAATTAGAGGTTTCTACTTTGAATGAAGGAGAAGCATTACTAGGGTTCGTATTCGTGATTTTAGATAAATGATATATGATGTGCGACTTTCGAGTTTTACAAAAGCAGTTATCACGCTTCAGATTTGCCAGCGAATTAAACCATATCAATAAACATCAATTTATCCGAGTCTTAAGCTATATTTAAATACGCTCAAGCAAAGGTATTGAGCCATCGAGAATGCGTAACTTGAAGTTGAACTTGCCGCGTCCACCGTAGCTTGCAAAGAGAAGGTGGAAACTTGATACTTGCACCTGCACTTGCACTTGCACTTGCACTTGATACTTGCACCTGCACTTGAACTTGCACTTGCACTTGCACTTGATACTTGCACCTGCACTTGCACTTGAACTTGCACTTGAACTTGCACTTGAACTTGCACTTGAACTTGATACCTGATCACAAATGACCGAAACAACCAACTCAACTTCAGAACGGACAATTCCACCCAAGCCAATAAGGCATGCCGGTTTCGGTATTCGCCTGGGTGCGAACATTATTGATTTTTTAATTCTTCTGCCTTTGGCCATAGCCAATTTCTACAACATCCTAAACATCAAATCTTTGGTGTTGGCCTTAATGATTCTCACCGTTTCGACCCTATACAAACCGCTGCTGGAATTTCTCTACCAGGCGACGTGGGGTAAAATGGCCGTTGGGCTAAAAGTAGTGAACGATGAATATGAAAGGATAGACCTGACGCAAGCCATCCTCCGCTATTTCCCGTGGCTCATCACCCATGCTGTATCTTACGTAGCTACCATTCTTATGTTTGGGGATCGCTCATTCGGCGAGATAGACAGTTTTATACAATATGGAGAGTATGCCCAGCAATTTGAGATCAATAGTTATTCACAATGGATATGGTTGATTATTCTAGTCTCGGCACTTGCCATCTTCTTCACTTCCAAAAAGCAGGCTGTACATGATATGGTGGCTGGCACCTATGTGGTGTACAAGGATTGAGTAGTGAATCAGTAATTGGCAAATAGATAAGCTGACACAAGCCCGAGCAGAATACAAAGCGGGAGCCCTATAACCACAAAATCGCTAAACCGGTATTGTCCCGGGCTGTAAATTAATAGATTAGTCTGGTAACCTATAGGCGTAATATAGCAACAGTTTGCCGAAAACATGAGCAATCCTAATAAGGGAATAACTTCCATATCGAGGGCAGGGGCAAGGGATATTACGATGGGCGCTAAAATCACCGCGGTCGCATTGTTATAGATGATGGAGGTGATCAGGGTGATGATCATGTACAAAGAAAACAATGCCCAGAACTTGGGAAGATCAGCGATGGCACCGGAAATAATCTCTGATAAAAAAGTGCTCGTCCCTGTTTTTTCCATGGCAAGTCCAAGAGGTATTAAACCCGCCAGCATAAAAATGACTTTCCATTCGACACTTTTGTAAGCGCTGTTGATGTCTACACAGTTTGTCAGCAATAGGACAATGGCTCCCAACATCGCTGAGAGCAGTATGGGTAAAATACCAAATGCCGCTAATCCTACAATGCCAATGATGCTTGCAAGTGCGATCCATTGTTTATTCAGTTTGTACTCCGGGCGTTTCCATTCGTTCAAAACAATGAATTCGTCATTTTCATAGAATTGGTTTCGGCGATTTTTGGTCGTTTCCACCAAGAGCGTATCCCCAAATGAAAAGCGTATTTCTTTAAACCGCCGATGAAAAAATCGATTTTCACTGCCCAGAATTCCGATAATATTACCGCGATATTTTCTTCTGAAATCACATTCTTCGATGGTTTGGCCAACGAGGGTCGCATTTTTGTTGACCATCAGTTCGAGAAGGGTAACCCCATGTTGCTCGAAATCTGCGTCATTCCATTCTCGTTGTCCGCTGATCGTAAGTCCTTTGATTTCTTCTAGGAGCAACAAGTTTCTATTATTGATCCTAACAAAAAGTATATCTCCGGTGCGAATGAATTCTTTTCCGGCAGGAACAATAATTTCCTCGCCATTCCTGGATATCGTCAATACATTGATTTCAAGCGACTTGATCGCGGCGATCCCTTCAATCCTTTTTCCCACCCAATCACATTTGTCCGTCACCGAGATTTCGGAAAAATAGTCTTTAAGATTGTAGTCGCCGATCAGGTTGTCTTTTTTCTTGGATGATCGAAGTAAGTACCTCGAAGAAAGCACCATATAAATCGATACTAAGGCAAACAATATTACGCCGACTCCGGTAAACTCAAAAACGTTCAGTGCCCGGCTGCCGTGCGTGCTCGCTATATCGCTGATCAGGAGATTGGTGGAAGTTCCTATGGTCGTCGAGGCGCCCCCGATTATTGCACCAAAGGAAAGCGGCATTAGCAATAAGGTAGGGCTTATATTCCTGATGGCTGAGATCCGCAAAACCACCGGGATGAAGACAATCACTACCGCAGTCGTATTGATAAAAGCAGAGCTGACTCCTGCAAGAAGGATGATGAAGAACACATTGACTCCAACGTTTTCATTGGTAATGTCGAGCAAAAAGTCACCCATCGACCTTATCAAACCAACATCTTTCATTGCGCGACTGACAAAAAAAAGGATCAGTATGGTTATCGTTGCGGGATTGGAAAATCCACTGAGTCCTTCGGACGGTGACAGAATTCCGCTGACCATGAGCGTTGCCAGGACGATCAGTGCAATGATGTCTGGTGCAATACGATCCCATGCAAACCCTGCTAGTGAGAGCAATACAATAGTCAGTATGAATGCAATTTCGTAGGTCATAATTTCCCTGTTGCTTTATGTACCCTTATATGGCATCCATGCCAAAATTTTAAATTATTCCTCGTGATCCAGAAAAAATCGTTCTTCAGAGAAAATAAAATGTTTCCTGAGATATTGAGATTGACCATCAATGCATTCTATGGAATTTCAAATTATTTCTCGTCATAATCGGACATATTTGGACAACACTAGACATGACAGAGGTTTTGTCCAGGAGGGGGTTTAAATTGCCGACAGTTTCAAACTGTGGGCAAGTTATTTTGAAACGCCACCTTAGGAATTATTGAAGGAACTCAAGACTAAAAGTAATTTAGTGCAGCCATGCCTCAGTGATTTTCAAGTTTCATTATCTGACTTATTTGGGTTGGATGCGAACGACTTATCCACTTATATCGTTATATACACATATCTAAGGGATGACCTCAATAAATCTTATAACATTCATCATCATTTATCTTTTTGCGCGTCTAGGAATGAAAATTCTGTGGTTTGTTCTGTTTGACGAACAGATAAAGGATGGAATAAAGTAGGTTGAGGTTAAATACCAATAACCTGGGCCAGTACCGCTTTTGGCGTGCGATCCACTTTGAATAATCCCCAGTGTTTTTCAGGTTCGAGAGGATCGGTTGAACCTTTCCATGGTTCGTCGAATGCTTCAAAGAAGTAGGTAATGATTTGTTCTTGGTCTGCCCATTCCATGAGTTGGTCAAAGTAGATTTTTTGAAGGTCTTCATTTACGTTTTCCGGATTGATGTCTCTTCCATTGGAGTGTGTAGCCCATCCCGCTTCGGTAATGACAGTGGCTTTGTCGGGATAGGTATTTGCGACTGAATAATAGTTCTCCTTGGTATACTGCAGGGCTTCGTCGATGAGCTTATATTCCCAAACGGGGTAGGTGTGTATGGAGATAAAGTCGATTATGGCGCCAAGGGGCTTTAATTTGTTCAGCCAGGGTACATAGTTTTCACAAAAGGTGACCGGTTGTTCAATTTGGTTTTTGACGAGCTGCACAAAATGCATTACTCTCTGCACCGACACGTAATGATCTGTCCAATCCACGCATGCTTCGTTTCCTACAGACACAGAATTAACGATATGAGGGTAACGATTGGCCAAAGCGATACATTTGTGGATACGTCTTTCATTGTATTGACGATTGAGTCTCAACTGCTCCTCGGAATAGACCCCACCACCCCAGGGACATCCATAATTGTTCATTTCACCTGCTACATAAGCTCCAAGCATCACCTTGAATGGCAATTCTTCCTGCTCGATAAGGTCTAAAACCAAATCGGTCTGCGGATCGCAATCATACAATCGAAGATAGGTCCAATGAGGGGCCAGGAGGTATAGATCCTCCCTTATCTGTTCGCGGCTGGGGTAGACATGACCCGGCTGCTGACCTTCGCGAAATCCGGAATAGCATATGGCTCGTTCGTAAGGAAAAGGGAGATTGTGATGTGATTTCAAGTTGTAGTAATTAGTGACTTAATATTTCAGTTTTTCGTTTTCATCCCAAATTCCCCAGTATGCGCCTACGTCTCCTTCGGAGCCTACTTTCCATGATTCATCAAACGACGAGAAGTAAAACATCTCTATCTGATCTTGGTTTGACCAGAGTTGGGCATTGATAAAATACTTGATCGCATTTTCACGACCTGCTTGTGCCTCTTTCAGACTACTGCCTTCACTGGGCCAGCCCGTTTCCGTGATAATGACTTTTTTACCGTTTGCAGCGTGTACGGCTTGTGCATACATCTGCTTCATATAAACCAAAGAATAGTCCATATGACATCCTTCCCAGAAAGGGTAACAATTGGCCAGAACGACATCACAAGCCTCGGTAATCTGTGGCCTTGCACTGAATTCATAATAAGCATCTACATATCCGACCGGAACACCGGGTATTGCTTTTTTTACACGATGTATAAAGTCGAGCAATTGCTCTTCTGTAAGTTCACCCCTGTACATGACTTCATTACCGACTGCGGCAATATCCACATAGCCCTCTTTGGCCAGACTTATCAATCCCTGTATTTCCTTTTCATTCAAGTCATCGTCGTTTCCCAACCATGCACCCACCAATGTTTTCATTCCAAATTCTTTGGCAATTGGGGGGATCAGTTCGTTCCCTTCAATACAAGAAAAGGACCGAATCCACTTTGAATACTTGCGGAGGATCCCTAATCTGCGCCTGATTGATTTTTCTGTGAGTTGGTCTCCGGGCTTCATACCAGGTTCATAGGCACTGTAACACATTCCATGTACTCCGTTATTCAACACTTTTTTAAAAAGATCTGCTATATCTGAGGATGATTTCTGGCTGTAATCTATTCCCTGGAGTGAAAGTGTTCTTTCAGATCTGTATGACATCGTATTTGTATTTTGGATTTATTAAGATTATTCGGCAATTTTTCTTTTTTCCAGAGCAGCCCGTACTTCGTTCGCTTTTTCTTCGGTAATATCATACGTGTACATGACATACATGGCGATCAATGTACCCATGATAGGGAAGAAGGTATAGAACAACCTCAGTCCGGTGATGGCACCTTCCGGTTGAGCCTCCGCCCCAGGAGAGAAACCCACCCACGACATGAAGAGTCCGCTTAAGAGGCCCGCAATGGCAAAACCAAATTTGACCATCCACCAATAGATCGCCCCGAAAATCCCTTCCCTTCTTTTTCCGGTATTTAGTTCATCTACATCACAGACGTCTGCCGTCATCGACATCATCAGAGTAAACAGACCACCGATTCCAAAAGAAAAGAAGGGCAGGGCAATTAAAAACATATAAGGTTTACCGGGTATAAACAGAAACCAAAAGAGTCCATACCCGATGATAGAAATACCTTGTGAGTATAAAAAAGTCTTCTTTTTTCCAAGGTATTTGGACACTTTGGCAATCACGGGGATGACCAGAAAGGTAGTGACCAGGGCTCCGATACTTCCATGTAACGTAGGCCATACACCCGCTGCCCCGGCATCGCCGTTAAAAAGGTAATATACTATGATGAAAAAAGAAAATGCCGCAATGGTGTTGAAGGAGTTGAAGATCAGAAAAGTGGCAATACAGAGTTTCCTGAATTGTACAATGGCAAATGCCTCTTTAAAGCTGCGCAATATATCCTTGAGGCTCTTTGCAATATTGTCTTTGGTAATGGGTTCGAGTGTATCGTCATCGAGTGTGGATTTACTCTTTATGAATACTGCCGGAACGAGAGCCAGCAAAGTACAAGCCACAGCGACCCATATGGAAAGTTGCCTGCTGCCCGCATCGGCACTCGCAAACCATTCCGGTTTATAGAGGATTACCCAAAACCAAGGAGCTATCACCCAGGCCCATTGACCTATGAATTGTGCAATGGCCATGATTTCTGTGCGTTCGTGGAAATCCGGGCTCATTTCGTAGCCCATGGCCACATAGGGTACACTGAAAATGGTCAGCCCAAGATAAAAGATGAATGACCAAATCATGAAGTACGTAAAATTGTAATTCAACCCATTATCCGGATAAAGCTGCCACATGAATATGAAGGCTATGCCCATGATCAGCCCACCTGCAAAGACATACTGCCGGCGTCTTCCCCACCGGCTTTTTGTATTATCCGATATGAAGCCCATGATTGGATCTGTCAATGCATCAAAAACGCGAGGTGCGAAGAAGATGATCCCCCACAAGAATGGCGGGAATCCCAGATCCTGGACCAGAATGACCATGAATATGCCAAGTGCGGCAGGAAACATCTGGTTGGCCAACATACCGAGGCCGAAAGCAATTTTTTGTCCCATAGGGACTCTATTCATTTTTGTTGTATTCATTATAATTCTCCTCTTCGTTCAACCAATATCGCCTTTATTTCGCGAGCCCTCTCCTCCGTAAGGCTATAATTCCACATTACCCAGATGGCAATCCCAGCCGTAAAGGCCGGAATGATGATATCGGCCATCCTGAGTTTCGTCATGGTTTCTGATGCCTGCATGGCTAAATTCTGATCAAAACCTACCAATTTTAAGACCAACCCTCCCAAAACCAGAGCCAGGGCCTGGCCCAGCTTGACCATCCACCAATAGATGGCCCCAAAGGTGCCTTCTTTCCTTGGCATCCCATTGTTCAATTCATCCAGGTCACACACATCTGCCGTCATGGACATCATCAACGTGAACAGTCCGCCTATACCGAATGACATCAAAGGAATGGGCATAAAGATGAGCCAGGGATTGGCGGGATTGAATCCCCACCATTTGAGCGCATAACCAACAATGGAAATGGCTGTTGAAATGATGAAAGCCCTGCGTTTTCCCCACCGCTCAGCCATCCAGGAAATGATCGGTATGACCAGGAAAGCCGTTGCAAATGCGCTCACCGTCGAAAACCACGCCGGCCAATTTCCGGTAAGACCATAATCCCCGTTAAACATGTAAAAGAGTATGATGAAATAACTGAATGAAGCCACCATCTGGAAACCATTGAAAACCAGGAAAGTAGCTGCACATAGCTTGACAAAAGGTTTATTTTTGAATACATCGATGATTCCTTTGAAAAGATCCGTCAGATTGGAGGTAAGCGTGCTGAAATTGATTTCTTTTCTGTTTTCAATTTTGGATGAATCGATGCCACGACAGAATATGGCAGGTAATACACCGAGTAAAATACAGATGGCTCCTACGATGATGGAAAGCTTTCGGACACCTTCGGCCTGCGTTTCAAAAAGATTTGGATTGGCTATCAAGACCCAAAACCATGGAACGATCATCCATGCAATCTGACCGACTACCTGTGAAAATGCCATGAGCCGGGTTCGCTCATTGTAATCGGAAGTCATTTCATACCCTAAACCGATGAGCGGAGTAGAGAATATGGTATTACCGATCAGATAAACCATGGAAAGGATCAAAAAATACCAGAAGTTATACATCGAAGAATTTTCCGCGTCCAATTGCCAAAGGACGGCGAACAGAATACCACTGAGAATGGCACCGACAAAGATGTAAGGCCTGCGCCTTCCGAACCGCGAATTGGTATTGTCCGAGATGAACCCCATGATGGGATCGGTGATTGCATCAAATATTCTTGGCAGTCCACCCAACAAACCGGCAAGAAAGGGATCCATACCAAACGCGGTAAGCAGGAAAAACATAAAAATCCCAAGCGCTCCAGGCAACATGTTATTGACAAAATGTCCAGCGCCAAATGCAGCCTTTTGCACAAAGGGGACTCTGTCTTTTTCCGCCGTTTTATAGTGAGTCATCTGTGTGGTTTTTCGTGGTAATAAATAATTGGTTACATTGGTTCAAGGTTTTGGAATGACGATCGTCTGAATGGCCTGACCTGAGATAACGGTACAGAGCTTTTTGTTTTGGTAAACAATTGAGTATACTTTCTCCTGGTTATCCTGATTCAAGATAACGACCACCACTTCACCATCATTTTGGACCGCTGTTACCAGGAGAGAATCATCGGATAACTCATGTCCTATTCTTACCGCACCAGGTCTTATAAACCTGCTAAAATGTGACATTGTATAGTACAGTGGTGTAAAATATACATCATCGGAGTCTGGGTCCACAATTACCGGCGCCACGCACCAGTTTTCAAACCAATTCGGACCTCCTTGCTTGTCGAGAACCATATTCCAGTCGACCCATCCATCTACCCAGTTATTCAGGCAGCCAATGATGTCTCGTGCATAACGATATACCGGGACATACTTAGGGTGGAATTTTTTATCTTCTTCCGGGGCCCAGTCCCATCCCCAATCCGTTGCTTCTTTTGACCAATACCAGGCATCGTCTTTCCACTTAGGCACTTCCGCATCCACACAGGCTTCTGTCTGGATCAGGTGTTTACCGGGCGCCTTTTGGTGGGCATATTGCAATTCCTCCGGGAAGACTTCATAAGTACTCGCGTACCAATGAATGGCCGTACCCGCGTAATACCTGGCGATTGACTCGGTTTTATACATTTCGTCCACCCAATGCTTCAGGTGTTCCCTGTTCTGATCATAGCCCAGGATTTTTACATGGCTCTTGCCATCTGCTTCAAGTCTGGGCCCCAGGTGATTACCGACAAAACTGTTCATTTCTTCCGGGGTAAAATGCATACTTTCCCAGTTGCTGTCGTTTCCCAGAGGTTCATTTTCCACGGTGACGCCCCATATGTCGATACCTTCAGTAGCATAAGCATCTATGTATTTGGAAAAGAACATGGCCCAGGTATCATAGTACTCCGTAAGCAATTTGCCTCCCCGCCAATCGTTGTTATCCTTCATCCAGGGCGGAGCTGTCCATGGTGAAGCAATGATCTTGAACCCTTCGCTCGATATTGCCATAGCACCCTTGATCATAGGAATGATATCATCTCTGTCTTCTTCTATCGAAAAATGTTCCAGTGCCACATCTCCTTCTACAGGGGCATAGGAATAATTACTTAAGGAGAAATCACATGAGTTCATATGTGTTCGAGTCAATGAATACCGTGCACCATCTTCACCGAAATAGGCTTCCAGAATGCGATCCCTGTTGGCCCGGCTCAGCCTGTTAAGCAGGTATGCCGAGGCCTCGGTAAACGAACCGCCAAAACCCGTGATGGTTTGAAACGTCTCTTCCGGCAATAATTTTACTTCCACCGTTTCCGGATCTGCCTGACTTCTTTCGACTTTTGTGAGCTGATTCCCACTTGCAGAAGTTTCATAAATCTCGGCATCTAAAATGCCTTGATTTGCACATCCACCGATAATCAGACTCAGGGTGACCATATGCCAAAGTTTGTATACATAACTCATGATTTGGGATTTGTCTATCCTAGAGAATATTCAATTCATACTTTCTTCTCTTGCACTCTTTTCGTTTGAATTCGAATTCGTCCTCATAGAGTCGTTTCTTTAGTCACAACGGACATCATTAATTAATGTACGACCGTGGTTGCCAACGGTTTTTTTGGAGGTGCCTCGACTGTACGCATCAATGCATCTATATCACCTCCATACGTCTTGACAATGGTGTTCCCGCCCCGGGATTGGCCTTCAAAAACACCCTCGTCTACGAGTTCCCACAATGCATATTTGGCCCTGCCATTTAAATCAAAAAGTCCAAAATGATTTTCGGATCCACCGGGATTTTGCGCATCCTTCCAAACTTCATCAAACGCTTCAAAGTAGAAGCACGAGATACCCTCCTTATTGGTCCATTCGCGGATGAGATGATAATACAGGCCTTCTTTGTATTCATCGCAAGCCTTGGATCCTTCCGGTCCGTAAAAGCCATTGGAGGAGCTCGCCCATCCGGTTTCGCCGATGTGTACGGGTTTGACCATTCCCAGGCTTCTCATATAGTTGACTGTATTGTTGTATTGTGATTGGGCATAGGCCAGGGATCGATCCATGGCCATCTTAATCTTCTCCTTATCGCTCAGATTTTCTTCATCTTCCTCTACACCCCAAAATTCGGGATTGTAATGCGTATCGTGCATAGGGTAGGTATGCATGGAAATATAGTCCACCGCTGCAATCAACTTTTCGAGATCGTCGACATGATATTCTTCGCCACCACCGCCCCATGAGGCAAAATTATCCGAACTCGTGATCCAAATATTTTCAGGTAAATCACCGGATTCTTTAAGCTCCTGGAGATGCTCTACCCACTTTAAAATAATTGTCGGCTGAACATAGTATGCCGCAGCCCATTTCACCATAGCTTCATTTCCAACCGCGATAATTTTTACGATATCGGGATATTTGGTCGCTAATTCAACGGCTCTTTGGATCTCTGCTGCATTGGCTTCTTCATTCTCGTTTTCATGATCAGGTTGTGCTGTCCAGGCTCCTTTGCAATCTATCCAAGCTCCAAGCATCACATACATTTCAAATGTAGGGTCATCTTCTTTGATTTGATCAATGGCCTTGATCACATTGGCGGCATGGGGAAGTTTTGTGTTGTAGGTTCTCAATATCCGTACGTTCATCGCGGCTAGGATTCTCATATCTTCTTTTAATTCCTCAACGGTAGGTTGTACATCGCGGCTGTTTTGGCGATACCCTCCATATGAGATGGCGAGGTAGTCGGGATTGCCCAATATATCTTTTGCCGTAATCTGTGACGAAGCAATTGCTTTACTGGTATTCTTGTCTTGAGTTTTGGGTTGACACGACACCATTAAAAAGAGCAGCAGGCACAGGTTCCAAATTAACAGAGGGGATTCGAGCCTATGAAGGCTTGCTGTGTTTGATCTAAGATTATGCATGTACATTTTCATTTTTCGGGTTCAATAAACTTTTGGGTCTCCTATTGACCTCTTTTTGAACGATCACTTCAGTGTTGAGCTTTTGATATCCACTTCTACCCGTAAAATCTTGCCCGACCGCGAAAAAATTTCGTTGCTGATCAGACGGTCAAGCCTATTTGAATTCAATGTTTTTACCATACCATCATTAAAATATACCCGAATGCCTACGGTTTCACCAATTTTGTAAATGACCGGTACCTGGCAGATCGTAAAAGACAGAGATGATGCCTCCAGTAAAATTTCTTTTTTAGAGCCAGTGATGTCAAAATAACCGAAAACGGAATCGTCGGATAAAAACTCTTCTTTTCGAAGAAGATAAGGCTCAAAGAAAATCGATCCATCCTGGACGACTAGGCCCAATTCACCAAACCTGCTTAGGATATCTTCTTTTACCTGGCCAGTCATCCCTGGTTGTTGCGCACCTTTCCCGGCTGGTGTATGGGAATAAGGATCCGTCGGGAATGCACCGTACAAAGTTGGCGATTTGTGAACACCGATACCTTCGTAAATTTCATAGTAGTGTTCAAGTAATCGTCCAATAATTTCTTCACTTGAACCTGATTCGATAGCGTGAACACAACATTCATAAACAGCCAGGAGCAATTTGGACACCATATGCCAGTAGATCGAACCCAAACCTTCATATCCGAAAAACGTACCGGATCTGCCGGTAAATGCTTTGTGGTTAAAGACCTCCTCAAAAATATCCAATACCAAATGTCTTTCCTGGTGGACCAAAGGGGCATACTCTGTATGTAGCAATGCCTCCAGCGCACGGTCCAGGTCAAAGGCGTTTTTGAAATTGCCGTTAAAATGGCATACATGGTTGATGTCTTTTTCAACAAGATGGATATTGCCATCGGCAATCAACCGAGAAAGTAATTTGGACGACTTGATTTTGCCTTCCGGAATGATGTTTTTTTCAAGAAAACCCGGCAGTGTTTTATTGGGGTAAAGAATATAGCTGTATTGGTCTTCCCTGAAGAGAGCGCTTTTTTTGAGGCTGTCGAGGACATCGAGACTTTCAGCAGGAGATAAATAACCCGAACTCAATACCGCCACCTGGCCTTCGAGCATTTCGCTGAGATGTGAAACCGATACCTCGTCATCGCTCTCGAGGGTCATCAGGTTGTAGGCATGGAATAACCCGTCATTTCTTCTATTGGCCTGAATCGAATGTTCCATATACCGAAGGCAAAGATTTATGAATGTCCGGATATCATCCAATGATATACTGCTTTTGTTCCCGCTGAAAGCGTTTTCGTAGACCTGCTTTCTGAAATTACTTCCTGCGCTACCTAATTCATCCAGAACCCTTTTACGAGTTCGATCGTCGATGGGATGCTCTAATAGGGTCTTGTGCTTATCCAGAGAATCAAAAACACGCCGATAAAAAATGGCCAGTTCGTCA
>JBFKOL010000090.1:0-13531 GCA_041628815.1 Saprospiraceae bacterium
GCCTGCAAGAATCTTTAGAATGGTAGATTTACCCGCCCCATTTTTTCCCACCAGTCCTATTCTTTCGCCCGGTTTTATGACGAAATCAATGTGGTCGAGCAACACCCTGTCGCCATATTGAATGTATAAATTTGTGGCAGTCAACAAATCTTTCCCATTTACAAGCCTACAATTCAGCTCTCCGTACCCCGATTTAACCCTTTAAAGGGTAATCTTCGGTTATGCCTTCCAGGTCCAACAAGAATGCGTACTCCATAGCAGTCTCGCGGTAACGCTTGAAACGGCCACTCGCTCCTCCGTGACCGGCTTCCATATTGGAATGCAGCAACAGTACATTGTCATCTGTCTTCATGTCCCGTAGTTTGGCGACCCATTTGGTAGGCTCCCAATATTGTACCTGGGAATCGTAAAGTCCTGTTGTCACCATCAGGTTGGGATATGATTTGGCTACCACCTGGTCATACGGTGAATAGGAGAACATGTACTCATAGGAGTCCTTGTTTTTGGGATTGCCCCATTCATCCCATTCATTGCTGGTCAAAGGAATGGTTTCATCCAGCATGGTGGAGACTACGTCAACGAACGGTACGGCCGCGATGACGCCGTTGAATAGCTCAGGAGCCTGGTTGATCACGGCACCCATCAAAAGACCGCCGGCACTACCGCCCATGGCATACAAATGGTCGGATGAAGTGTACGCTTCTTTCACCAGGTGACGTGCACAGTCAACAAAGTCATTGAAGGTATTTTTCTTTTTGAACATTTTGCCGTCTTCATACCACTGCCGTCCCATTTCCTGCCCTCCCCTGATATGTGCAATGGCATAAATAAATCCCCTGTCCAAAAGACTTAGCCTCACGCTGCTGAACCATGGGTCCATCGAAGCCCCGTAGCTTCCGTATGCGTAGAGAAGTAAAGGGGTTGAACTGCTTTTGACGGTCGAGTTTTTGTATACGATCGACATCGGGACTTTTATACCGTCACGAGCCGTGGCAAAGATGCGTTCAGTGGTATATTGAGATGGATCGTGTCCACCGATGACCTCCTGTTGTTTTTTTATCTCCCTTTCACGCGTGTCCATGTTGTAGTCAATGGTCGATGTGGGTGTCGTCAGGCTCGAATAGATGAACCTGAGCTGGTTGGTTGCGAATTCAGGATTGGTAGAAGCATAAGCAACATAGGCTGGCTCGCCAAAATCGAGGTAATGTTCGTCCCCGCTATTTTGATTGATAATGCGAAGGTGCGTCAAGGCATTGCTTCTTTCACTGACGACGAGGTGGTCGGAAAAGACCTCAATATCGCTCAATAATACATCCTCACGGTGGGCAAGTACTTCTTTCCAATTGTTTTTGGAGGTGGCATTGGCAGGGGTTTCCATCAACCTGAAATTGGTTGCATCCCAATTGGTTACGATGTAAAACTTGTCCTCGAAATGCTCTATGCTGTACTCGTGTTTCTTTTCTCGTGGTGAAAATTGCCTGAATCGCCCTTCGGGTCTGTTGGCATCCAGAATGTGGTAATCGCTCACAAGTGTACTGTTGTTCCAGATAATAACGTAGTCCTCAGACTTCGACTTATATACCCCGATGTAGAAGGAGGGATCTTTTTCTTCATAGACCAATACATCACTCGATTGCGGGGAAAAGAGTTTGTGGCGCCAGATTTTTTCTGATAGAAGAGAAATAGGATTCTTGGTGGTGTAAAAGAATGTTCTGTTGTCGTTCGCCCAAGCACCGCCACCGGTCGTATTTTCCAAGGTTTCAGAGTAAATTTCTCCCGTCTCGAGATTTTTAAAGCGTATGGTGTAGATCCTGCGACTTACAGTGTCTTCGGCAAAAGCGAGTATTTTATTATCCGGACTTACCTGCAATCCGGTTGCCGAGTAGTACTCATGGCCTTCGGCAAGCTCATTCGCATTGATCAATATTTCTTCCTCTCCTTCAAGGGTCTCTTTCTTTCTGCAATAAATGGGGTATTCCTTGCCTTCTTCATAGCGGGTGTAATACCAATACCCGTTTTTAAAATAAGGTACAGACTCGTCGTCCTGTTTGATGCGCCCCACAATTTCTTCATATAGTTGCTCTTGGAACTTTTCAGTGTGACTCAGTACTGCCTTGGTATAGTCATTTTCGGCGTTCATATAGTCGAGTACCTTTTGTGTCTGTTCATCCGGTTCGCTAGCATGTTTTTGCTCATCCGAAAGTCTTATCCAGAAATAGGGATCGACCCTGGTATGTCCGTGTATAGTCAGAACTGAGTCCTTTTTCTCAGCCACAGGAGGTGTAAGTTCCTTGATGTTCTTTTTCATGGTTTCAGTTTGATTGTTCTGGCAAGCACTTAACAGGCCGAAAATCATAAAAGTGAGACATATGGTTCTTTTCATGACGTGTGAGGGTTCGTTGTTTGAGGCGCAAAGGTAGTACAATTGATTCAGCCCGGCATCTACATAGCTTGTGTAATCGGCACCAATTCCATTTGAATTAAAACTCAGTACTTATCGCCTTATGAGAAAGAGGTCCAGGAGAAATTAGAGACCAATTTGAGCGAAAGATGTTGGCAGATGAAAGGTGTTGAAATTGGACTTTTCTTTCATTTTTCAGCCAGTTGCCTACAATTCCCGGCAAGTGGCGACTCAATCGTTTGAAATGGGTTATTTTATTTCGGCACCTGACCACAACTTTGCTCCCTTATCTTAATTAAAGTATTTCCCGATCCGGGGTGGCAACGGACCGGTGGGGAATTCGCTTTCGGGCCAATTTTTTACATTGAAATACGCTTTTGCCAACGCGTTTGCCCATTTTTCTGTCCAGAAATGTTGGTGGCCTTTGCCGAACCCCCTTGTATATGCACTCAGCAGACTCATCGGCCCAATAAATAGGTAAAAAAGAATCCATCCTGTTTTCTGTGCCTGTAGAAAATGTCCATATTCATGCATTAAAAGGATCTTCGACTTATCAGATAAGAACACCCGGGTGCCTACTATAATACCCAGACCCGGTAAAGCCAAACCTGCACTTGCCATTCCGCTGCCCATATAAGACACTTCATAAATGCGTGCATTCTCGAATTTGCCGGCATACCTCGGTATCATCGTGAATTAATCAGGGTGAAAGCAGGAATCGTCTGATATGTTTAAGTGTCAATACTTGCTGTTCAAGGAATGGAAAGTGTCCGCTTTGATCGAGAATCACGGATTGGGAAAATGGCAGGTTGTCGGCATAGATCGGCATGGCAAGGGCTGTCAATGGATCCGCGGCTCCGTACATCAACAAGACCTTCGAATGAATGGTGTCGAGGGAAGCTGACCAGTCGTAGTTGACCAGGTCGGGACCGAGTCCTTGTAGTACAGCGCTTTTTACGGCAAAGTCAGCAGGGAGATTCAATTGCAAAGAGTCGATGAAAGCCGAATCATGGAATTGGTACCTAAAACCGATCTTCATCAGTTTTTCGAAGGCCAGTGGATCGCCGTTTTGGAATTCTTTGGATCGAATCAACGTGGTACGGAGTTCGATGTCACTTGCACTGAACCGATTGGCCAGTTTGGTATTGGCATCGGCATTGACAGAAGCAACAGGGGCAAGTGCATTTAGCAGAATAAGCCTTTCCAGTTCTTCTGGATAGTCGAGCGCATATTTTACTGCCAGGAGACCTCCGAAAGAGTGTGCGAGGATGCTGATCTTATCATAGCCATAATGGCTCCTTAAAGCATCAATGTCATCGACGAAATTTTGTAGCCTGACCTGCGTTGAATCGAGGTTGTGTCCAGATCTCCCGGTAGCGCGTTGATCGTAAAAAATAAGATGGATAGAATCGCGCAGCGAGGAAAATGATTCAAGCAGGTATTCGTGTCCCAACCCTGGCCCGCCGTGGACCACGACCAAGGGTAGTCCAGAACCCATTTCTCGTACAAAAAGTTCTGTGCCATTAACAGGCACACTTTGACCGGAATCTGATCCTGAGCCACTTATCGAAAGATCATTGCTGCAGGCCATGAGCAAACTCAATGCCGTTGGGAGGTATAGCTGTGTGAGGACTCTTCTCATCTAAAGGTCATCATCGTCGAGATCTTCGAACATCCTTGCCAGTGGATCGCTGAAGGTGAGGTGGGTATCCAATAAATTCTTGCCGAGAACCTCAAAAGACGCGAGACCGTGGAGTGCCAATTCCATCAGGAAGTAGGCGTCTTCGCTTTTCCGATTGAATTTTTTAACGAGCTCTTTCAAGCCCGTTACTGCATTCAATTTTTCTCTGTATTTTTTCTCCGAGTCATCATTGAGCAAGTCCAGTTCATTGCCATCGGAAAACCATTTTCGGACGGGAGCATAAGGATCGCGGTTTTCAGATTTTGCTGTTTTGTCCGGGTCGGGAAAGATATCGAGAAATGTCTCTTTGATGGCTTGCTCAAGGAGATGAAGAGCCACGGCATAGGGTCCCTCTTGTTCGCCTTCATAGACGAGCTCGACCTTGCCGGTTACCGACGGTATGACACCCCAGAAGTCGGTTATACGTGCATGAGTTGACTTGTCGCCGTTCATCAGCAATCTTCGTTCGGCGGTACTGATGAGATTCTCAATGGCCGAAATGCTCATTCTCGCAGATACCCCTGAATTCTCATCGATGTATTCACTCTCCCTGGCTGCAAAGGAAATGCGCTCAACCAGCTTTTTCACGCATTCGCCCAACTCGACCACCTTTCTTTGTTCCTGAACCACCTTGGCTTCCTGGTCGGTGATGCTTATGGCCGTATCAAGATCTTTGGGATAATGCGTAAGAATTTGACTCTCGATCCTGTCTTTGAGAGGTGTTACAATACTTCCGCGATTGGTGTAATCTTCTGGGTTGGCAGTGAATACAAATTGGATGTCCAGAGGGAATCTCAGTTTGAAACCCCTTATTTGCAGATCACCTTCCTGGAGAATATTGAAAAGAGAAACCTGGATGCGGGCCTGAAGATCCGGCAATTCATTCAGGACAAAGATGCTTCTGTGTGCCCGTGGTACGAGCCCGAAATGAATCACCCTTTCATCGCTGTACGGCAATTTCAAGGTAGCCGCCTTAATGGGATCCACATCACCGATGAGGTCTGCCACGCTCACGTCTGGTGTTGCGAGTTTCTCTACATAGCGCTCACTGCGATGAATCCATTCGATGGGCGTCTTATCTCCTGATTTTGCCAGTATTTCATGTGCCTTCCGGCTGATGGGACGGAACGGGTCATCATTGATCTCCGTACCGCTGATAGCTGGAATGTATTCATCGAGGAGATTGGTCATCAACCTCGCAATGCGCGTTTTTGCTTGCCCCCTCAAACCTAGCAAGAGGATGTTGTGCCTGGACAGTATGGCCCGTTCAATATCCGGGAGAACAGTCTCGTCAAATCCTATAATCCCATCAAATACTTTTTCTTTTTTCCTGAGCTTAACAATCAGGTTGTCCCGCAATTCCTGTTTGATGGTTTTGGTCTGATATCCACTTTTCTTCAGTTCACCCAGAGTCTTAATTTCCTTTCTACTCACTAACAATTGATTTATGGCCCGTAGGACCTTTAGTTCTTTCTTTTTCTTTTATTGTTCTTGTAATCCATGAAAATGAATTCACCCAAGCCCTGAAGCCCGCTGTAAAAGGCTTTACCATTGTTGGCGCGGGTAAATTGATCCACGAAATTGCGAAGGTACGGATCGCTGGCTATCATGAAAGTAGTAATGGGAATATTCAATTTCCGGCACTTCACGGCCAAGGCGAGTGTCCGGTTTAAAATCTTGCGATCTATCCCAAATGCGTTTTTGTAGTATTTCTTTCCTTTTTTAATGCATGTTGGCTTGCCATCGGTGATCATCATGATCTGTTTGTTGGGATTTTTGCGACGCCGCAGTATATCCATGGCCAGCTCCAGCCCGGCAACGGTATTGGTATGGTACGGTCCTACCTCAAGGTAGGGCAGATCCCTAATCTCAATTTTCCACGAATCATTACCAAAAACAATGATATCAAGCGTATCCTTCGGGTACCTGGTCTGGATCAATTCAGCCAGGGCCATAGCTACTTTTTTTGCAGGGGTAATGCGGTCTTCCCCATAAAGGATCATGGAATGACTGATGTCAATCATCAATACAGTACTCATCTGGCTTTTGTAGTACGTTTCATGTACTTCAAGGTCGTCCTGGGTGAGCATGAAATCGTCTATTCCATGATTGATCTGCGCATTGCGCAGTGATTCCGATACGGCGATGTTGTCCAGTTTGTCGCCAAATTGAAAAGGTCGTACCTCAGAGGTGAATTCGTCCCCCTGGCCACTGAACCGGGTGATATGATCTCCTCGTTTCGATTTTTTCAACTGGTCAAAAATATCGTCCAGGGCCTTTCTTCTCAATTCGATCTCCATTTTAGCTGTCGGGCGGAAGAGACCGTCGGCGTGTTGCCGATTGGAAATATAACCCTTGTCGATAAGATCCTGGATGAAGTCAGCCATGCCGTATTCATCCGTGGTCAGGTCATAATGCTTATCCAGTTCTGTTAGCCAAGACAATGCTTCACTTACGTCACCGGATGTATAGACCAACAAATCCTGGAATACTTTGAGAAGGCGCTCGAAAGGATCTAGGCCGGAATCACCCGGATCGTATTCGCTGAATCTCCAACCTATCATACCGATATAACCGCAAAGCGGATTCTAAAGTTTTCTGAATGTATGAAGTTTTCATAAGCTTTTATCAAAATGCCTTATCCACTTGAGACCGCGCATAAAGAATAAAGTATTTTTGGTCTGCGATAAATCAGAAAAAACAGAAAAATCAGAAATAATTACAAAAAAAGTATACATTTGGAAAAAATTGAGCCATGGAAGCACTTACCTCTAAGACTTACTTTGAGTCCGTATCGGGTGATTGGGATGAAATGGGCAACTCTTTTTTTGGCGAAGCTCCACGAAAAGCCATCCTTGAGAAACTTGTACTAAGAGACGGTGCAGTCGTTGCTGATGTCGGTTGTGGGACCGGATACCTGACGGCAGGATTGGATTTGTCGAATATTTACGTAAAGGCCATTGATCAATCGAAACGAATGCTGGAAGTAATGCGTGATAAATTTAATGCTCACCCATCCATTTCTTATCTGACAGGTCATTCGGAAGATTTGCCGCTTGAAACTGGCGAGGTTGATGCGGTGATTGCGAACATGTACTTGCACCATGTTGAAAATCCCGACCGTGCCATTGCAGAAATGGTGCGGACATTGAAACCTGGAGGGAGGTTGGTATTCACAGATCTGGACAAACACGATTTCAGATTTTTAGTGAAGGAACAGCACGATCGGTGGATGGGCTTTGAAAGGAAGGTTATCCAATCATGGATGGAAGAAGCGGGGTTACAGGGCGTTGAAATCGACTGTGTTGGTGCCAATTGCTGTGCCAATTCGGACCGCGGGACAGATCGCGCCGAGATCGGCATTTTCATTGCGTCGGGTACGAAACCAGTATGAGTTAAATGGAATAATTATTACCTGTATTCACCAGGTTGTGGAAGAAATTAATCTAATATGATGCAAAAAGAAAAAGATGATACATGCTGCCAGGTAGAGGCCATCGTGAGTTTCGACGAGCGAGGTCAGCTGGTCATTCCGAAGGATGTACGTAAGAAATTCGGTTTGAATGCCGGTGACAAATTTGCGCTTATATCTTGTTATTCCAAAAGTGAAGACGGAATGCCTTGTTGTTTCACCCTGGTCAAAACCCGGGCAATGGATCACATTGTCAGGCAAACCTTGAGCCCGATGTTCAAAGACATAGTCAACATGTAACTATTTTCTCACACGCTAAATTCAAAGTTATGTTTGGAGTTATTTTAGCAAGTTTGGTATCACTCTGTTGTGGAGGAGGCGGATGCTGTCCTCCAGGGTGCTGCTAACGGGGCAGGCATGCACCGGTCGCATCTTTACTCAAGATGGCGACCGGGCATGCTGCATTAATCCAAGAAAGATAATTATTTTTTCCTCTGGTTTATTCCCAAATGCTGGAAATCCATTCATTCCCAGTCCGTTTCTTCCAGCTGAAACAGTTCATTGACCGGTACTTCAAAAATATGAGAAAGCCTTAGGGCCAATACCGTCGATGGAACGTATTTATTCAATTCCATGGCATTGATGGTCTGGCGGCTCACTTTCGCCAATTTGGCAAGTTGCGCCTGTGTCAGATCCTTCCGGGCCCGCTCTATCTTAATACTGTTCTTCATGGGCCAGGGATTTTCGGAGTTTGTAAACAGTCCAGTTGAACCGGATGATGAAAAACAACAAAATGGTGAACATGTTGGCGATCATCACCCAGAAAAAGGCTATATCGTAGACCAGTATGAAGGCGAAGACTAAAACACCGTAGTTGACATAGGTGGCCCAAACCAACGATTCAAGCCTGATTTGAGAAATGAGTTCATCTTCATCCGGTTCTTTAGAAAATGCCAGCATCAGGCCGCTGATAACCGCGGTGATGGCGACAAGTTCGTCCAGAACATTGTTTTCAATCGTCCCAATCCACCTGAATTCACCCAACAATTCGTCAATGAAAACGGCGAGAACAGAAGTGTCAAAAAACGGAGGCTGCCATTCATTGGCTACGCTTAAAATTCCAAGTGCAAGACTGGGGAAAAATACAACCCAACCGACTTTTTTGAAGGAAGAAGGAAATAAATAAGTCCTTTTCATGGTAATATTTTTGTTGTAATGTAAAGTATATCGGATAAAAAGACAAATATATTATACAAAAAGTAAAAAATATTTTACTTTAATTGTTTTTGATAAACTCCTTTAACTCAACATTCATTAATTCATACCCAACTAACTCTTAAGCGATTTCGTTATAACCATACCACAACATGTCATCATGAAAACCTTATTTGTCTTTGTGTGTGTGTTGACGGCTCTGGCATGCTCGGACTCCGAACCAGAATGCATTTCAGATCGAATTGCTGACTTTAAAGAAGTCCAGAAGGACTGTCCGGGCGCAAGCATTACCAAGTACGAATTCCAGGGCAAGACCTTGTATGGCTTTTCCGATGGCCAGTGTATCTCGGATGGTGGTACTTCACTGGTCGACGAGGAATGCAACAATTACTGTTTCATCGGGGGAATCGCCGCACTGACGGATTGCAAAGGAGAGCATTTCTATAACAACGCTCGCGAATTGGACGTTATTTGGGACAACTCGAATTGATGATCAGATTTCGAGTATGGGCTTGTCCTTGTTGATCTCAAGAATCTCCCAAGTATGATCGTGGAGGAGTCTGACAGTGGCAAGAAAAAAGAAGGGTTGCTCAGTGCCCCATTCTTCATTTGATACCATTGAAAGTATCCACGTTCCGTCTTTTTTTTCATAAAGATGGTAGACCTTTCCTACAATGGGTTTGAATCCGCAATCGGCGAGATAGATTTTTTCAGAAAGATCAATCCTCTCATGGATATTTTGTGCCTGCGTCAATAGGGTCTCCACCTGCTCCTTGATTTGCAGCAACTGTGATTCGGTTTGTTCATACATCGCTGACATCGCGACACCCCGGGTCCTGCCTTTATCAATTGGACGGATGATGGCACTACCCACTGTATGCGCATAAGGCAACAGATGTGGATTCTTGCTGACCTTGTCGGGATCGATGGGGTTGAATTTCTTTTTAGACATCAGCTCAAAGATAAGGGTACATACAGGTCCAAACGTCAATTTTTGCAGAATGTTGATTGCCCGCGTTTCACTTTGTTCTTCAAATAAGCCGCTTCGAGGAGGATCTCCTCCAACAGGCCGCTGGAAGTACTTATCAAACCCAATCCCGCAGTTGCCGGAGAGCTGTAAGTGGAAATTCTAGGTGAACATGGTGTTTTTGCCCTCTTATTCATTGTCGACATGTCGGGCAGGCTGGTATTCCAAAAAGTACGTATCAAAGTACAGCCCAATTTTACCGAAGTGTGGCTTGATCATCTCCAATGGGTACCAGGCAACTGCGTGGTTCATATAGAAAGAGGTAGAATTACCGATACAGTTGTGTTTGTATTTTATGGAATGTAAAAGGATCCATATTTAAGATGACACACATTATCAACAATTAACACATGTAGATAATTTATAATATGACTTATTTGTTATAAATTTGCACAGCCGGGTAATAATCTACTCCGTCGAACTCGTTAAAGACAAAATTTTAAGAAGAATGCAAAGTATCGCGATGGTCTTGTGGCAAAACGAAGCTGCGGAAGAGGTCACAAAATCCAGTGTCCTGGAATTGATCATAAAAACAGGACCCATTGGGATGGCCATCGTGGGCATCCTTCTGGTATTGTCCATCATTGCTGTAGCTATTTTCCTGGAGCGGTGGTTTACTATAAAAAAGGCCAGTAGGATCGATCAGAATTTTATCAATAATATAAGGGCATCTGTGGCGGCGGGTAATATTGAAGGTGCGAAGGCGCTGTGCCAGACCAACAATACGCCTGTGGCGCGTATGGTGGAGAAGGGTTTGATGCGCATAGGTAAGCCATTGCGGGATATAGACGCAGCCATCGAAAATGTGGGAAATCTCGAAATTTTCAAGCTTGAAAAAAACCTGTCCACACTCGCCAGTATAGCCGGTGCGGCACCGATGATCGGCTTTTTCGGTACAGTCACGGGAATGATCATCGCCTTTTATACCATGGCTACCGAGCAGAATGTTACACCGGACGTTCTTGCTGATGGAATTTACCAGGCCTTGATCACAACAGCTTTCGGCCTACTGGTAGGCATCTTTGCCTTTATAGGATACAACCTGCTCGTAGCCAATGTGGAAAAGGTGATTTATAAGATGGAGGCTACGACCATCGATTTCATGGATTTACTTCAGGAACCCGCCGTATAAAACCGTTCAATGCCGGTAAAACGAAGAAATAAGGTAAGTGCGGAATTCAGCATGTCTTCATTGACAGATATCATTTTTCTGTTGCTGATCTTTTTTATGCTCACATCTTCCATGATCCAGATCAATCTGGAGCTGCCGGAATCCAGTTCGAAAACCGTAGCACCTACAGATTACACCGTGATGATGACTGTTGACGGGAATATTACTTTTAATGGGAAAAGGGCCAGGTTGTCAGAAATTGAAGGTTTAATCCGTACCGCAGATGCCGCGGCGTCCAATAAGGAAAACTCGACTGTTGCCATTGTTGCAGAAAAAGGAGTTCCCTGGAACAGGGTTTCTGAGGTAATGGAAATAGCCAGCAGCTTGAAGATGCGTGCTATTATTGCGACACAACCGATAAAATGACTTGCAGGCAATGGGATTGAAAAGTAGATCGAAAGTCAGCGCACAATTTAATATGTCCTCATTAACGGACATCATCTTCCTTTTACTCATTTTTTTCATGTTGACTTCTTCGCTGGTGGTACCCAATGCCCTGAATCTTAAATTACCCGGAAAAAGAAAATCCTCGACTGAACTGAAGGCGCCCCCGACCAATGTGACCATAAAACGGGACGGCACTTATTGGATTCGTGGAGAGCGCGTAAGTCTGAACCGAATCGAAAAGGCTGTCATTGCCCTCGGAAAAAGGGGTAGGCCTGTAAGTATGACATTGTCGCCAGATCCAAATGTCCCGAACCAATACGTAGTGGCAGTAATGGACATCGCATTCAGATATGGCGTAGAAACGATCCTTACTGATCCCAGGTAGGACAATTCGGCACAGACTTTGTATTAGACATTACGACCAAGTGAATTCTACCTGGTTGCGTTTCTTTTTTGCGTACTGACTGAGCAGCAATGCCCGGATTTCGGCTTTTCAAATTGGTCGGAACCTGGCAGTTAATGTGAATTACCGACATGAGGAACTACTGGATAAGCATCAGTCTGCATATCGCAATTTTATTATTGATGATATACCCGTTTCTTCCAAATCGATCTCAAAATCTCGATTTGGAGCGATTGGTTTATTTAGATTTCTCAGATCGCAGGCAAGAAAAGGCACCTAGCGACGCAAAGAGGCAATTAAAGGAAAAGGTGACCCAAAAATCTGAATCCTCTCATGAAAAATCGGTTGCGGTTCCAACCAACAAGAAAAAACCTGTAGAGACCTCTAGAACAAAATTGCCTGAACAGAAGGCAAGCTCCGCCAAGGTTTTCCGCGTCGAAGAAGAATCCCCATTTGTAAAAAAGCAAACTCAGCAGAAATCGACTGATGAACAATTAGAGGCCGAGATGATACGAAAGGCCCAGGCAGAGAAAAAGGAAGAGCAGGTAAAGAATTTCACCAGATTGCTTGATGAAGCGCTTGAGTCAGAAAATTCTACAAAGGTGAATAAAGAAACAGAGGCCGATGCTGGCAAAACAGGATCTTCATCAGGGGCATCAGGTGCGTCCAATATAAGCGGGAGCCTTGGAAACCGGCAGGTCTTAAAAACACCGGTCATCAAAGATGAAAGCCAAAAGTATGGCAGGGTAGTGGTCAAAATTTGTGTAGATGGAAAGGGACATGTCATTTCATCCGAGTATACCCAAATCGGCAGCACAACAAGCGACCAATACCTGGTCCGCCTGGCCGAGAAAGGAGCATCTGAATACCTTTTTTCCACTTCGCCCAATCAGCGTGAGTGTGGCAAGGTCGTTATAGACTTCCGCTTGAAATAATTTTTTTGACTACAAGCTAAGATGGCCCGTTTTACCATCCAATATTATTCTCTTTCCAACAGATTCTCCTGAATTGGGATTCCGGATATCGTCCATGTAATACCACGTGGCGGTGGAATTATAATCAGTCAGCGTCAGGATTAAGTAACCGTGATCGCGTCCGTTCACGTATTTCAGATTTTCATTGGAGGTCAAAATGAGACCTTCAGCAACGATTGATTCCGGATCCGAGTTGCTTTCATTCCAGTTGGCCGAGGTAATACTTGTCGTACCAAACTCGGCTGCGAGAATAGGGGCGCCTACTCCAGGATCGGTCTCTTTACGCGGGATTTCGAAGGCCCATGAGGCATGGGTGTCACCTGTGACGATAATCAGGTTTTCAATGTAATTGGTCCCCAGGAAGCTCAAGATCTGTTGACGTTCGTAAGGATAGCCGTCCCAGGCATCGAGGTTCTTAGGGCTGTTCGGTCTGACAAGAGACAGGTCGAGTTCAGAAAATATGACCTGGTTGCCGAGTATGTTCCATCTTGCCGAGGATGCCAAAAGTTCGTCTTTGAGCCACTGAAGTTGGGTGGGGCCAAGCATTCTCAACGTACTGTCGACTTGGTCAAGACTGGGGGCTTGTTCAGAACGCCCGGTCAACCTTTCATCCAGCATTATGACTTTGGCCAGAGGTCCAAAGTCAATGGAGCGATAAAGTTCGGCATCCCCGTCAGAGCGCACAGGCATCCATTCGTAGTAGGCTTTTTTTGCTGCCTTTTTTCTGTCTTCGTAATTGCCTTCATTATCCTGGTGATTTTGGGCACCCGTCATGTGTGAATTATTGGTGATCTCATGATCATCCCAAATGGTAATAAAGGGATGCCTGCTGTGCACTTTTCTCAGATCATTATCAAGCC
>JBFKOL010000091.1:0-13515 GCA_041628815.1 Saprospiraceae bacterium
ATAGAGTGTGTACTTCTGAGTCGATCCAGACTCAATCAATGACTTCCTTATTTTTCGAAGGAAAGAGAGCATGTCATGATTATGTCAAGAATTGCGCCAGTATCTTATGGAGTCTCTATTATCCTTTATTGTTTGCTGGAAATGGAATGTATGGGAACTACTAATGAACTATTTCTTCTCTCACAATCTTCAATATCGAGTTGAAAGATGATAGAAGGGTTTGCTCCGATTGGACTGTGGAAGTTTGATCATATGCTGTTATCATATACATATTTTCCATTATTGGATCATTAAATAATGCTTTATAATCTGCCTCAAACAGACTAGTAGTCCAATTGTGCTGAAACCAAACGGAATCCCTTTTAGCTATATTCATCCAACGGATATATTCATGCTGTCTAATCAAAAGGTTGTCATCCCAGCTATCAATCAATTTTGCGTTAAGTTCCGTTGCTTCGTTTACCTGATCTTCAATTGAATTAATAAACCTGACTATTTCCTCATTCTCGATTAGTTTGACATCGCCGCTTGAAATCAAAGATTTAAAGAACCCCATCTGTGGATAAAACTTATATGGTGAAGTACTTAATTCAAGTAAAATATCTACTTCACTTTCAATAAATTCCTTGGACCGATCTGCAAATATTCTTAACAGTTCTAATGTTGCTCCCTTGCATTTTACATGAGTATTCAATGTCTTGGTTAATATGTCAATATTGGCTACAATGTCTTTTTCAAGACCCTTCAGTATTTTGATCTCTGACTGTTTGTCTTTTCTTTCTTCATTCCAATTATTCACCTGCAAAGCAAGCAGAATTCCTATCATAACCAACAGGATCTCGCCAATAGCATAAAGCAAGTATTTTCTGGCCAAACCAGATTCGATCAATGACTTCCTGATTTTTCGAAGAAAAGACAGCATATATGAATGTATTGAAAAATTTCCGTGTATACTTCATAGAGATAATTGACGACATCCGTCTTGGGTGTATCGTCAGTACGGATTTTACGGGGAAAGGTGAAAATCTTGATTTTTTTACGGCATTCAGATTTGGACGTTTTTGTTGCCTACAACCCTAAGTCTGAATGGTTACCTTTCTCGGGAAGCTTACAGAATCGATAAACCAAAAATCGATGCCTTTTAACCAAATAAAGGGCTATGATCACCGCTTATCGAATAGGGTCTGGGTGAAATGTATGGAACCTCCACATTTGCATTAATAGATATCAATTAAAAAACCCAAAACATGAAAAACGGAAATGTAATGTCCTGCTACCTCGAAGAAAAACGACTGGACCTGGCACGCTATGATTCCTTACTATATCAACCCTTAAATGATGAAATGAAAGAGCTTGGATCGTACCATAAAGTGGATGTCGAAGTGGAGTGGATGCATTTTGTGGAAAATCGTTTGTGAGGATCCGCTATCCAGTGAGCCGGGATTAAGACAAAAGATTTAATCCGGCCCCAAAGCTCCCGCCTACGATACAATATCACGCGAACTCTTCATACAGGGTATTGCCAATATTGGATAAGTTTGGCAAAACTGAAGAAACACATGCCCACTGCCAAGCCTATCTCTCCAAGGGCATTAAGGAGATACTTCTGAGCAAACCCAGATTCAATCAATGACTTCCGTATTTTACGCAGGAATGTAAGCATAGGGATAACAATGTCAAGAATTAAGCCAGTATCTATTTGTACACCAGTAGAACTTCTAGTTTCACGAAAATAGATTGGATTAATGCAATCCCCGAATGAGCCAACCAGGCTCCAATGAAGGATTGATATGGATTGATTGATTTGGTGTGATGTCGGGAATTAAAAGATTCTTATTCCCCTAATTCATCCTTGATGAGTTGGAGTACTCTTTCTGATTCCCCTATTAATTTTTGGTCTGCATAAATTAAATACTTTCTGCCTTCCTTATGTGCTCGAATCCAAGAAATATAGTAGTGATCCGATAAAAGTGAATTGTAGTCATTAGGCGTTAGCCCTTCACCTGCCACCACTGTAAAATTCTGGACAATGTGATTATCAAAAGAATCTTGAATATTATTTACTAAACTATTAGTTGAAAGTATCCCAGGGATTTTTACCTCATATAAGTCGAAAATCTCATCAGAAAGTGACTTGTTGGAAATTATATCGAGTCCATTATCCTTTAGGGACTGATACCCTACATTTGAAATGAACAAATCTCGCTTGGTCACTCTCGCCTGATGAAAATGCACTTTTAGACTGTCGTGATAAGGCAAATTGTTTTGAAGTGTTGTAAGAACAATATTTCCAGATTCAATACCACGATAAAGAAATTGAATATCATCCTTGAATGTCTGAATGTTGATTTTCAAGTTTTTAGCAATATCGCCGAGTATGATCTTTTCTTTTTGGCGATCCTTCCTCCACTCATTCCAATTGTTAATCTGTAAGGCAATCAATATCCCAATTACTACCAGGGCTATCTCACCTATAGCATAGAGTGCGTACTTCTGAGCCGATCCAGACTCTATCAAAGACTTCCGTATTTTCCTTAGGAAAGTGAGCATACCATAGCTATGTCAAGAATTGCGCCAGTATCCTCTGCTAAGATTTATGGTTTCACGAAAATGGATGGGATTAATGAATTACCCGAATGAGCCAACCAGGCTCCAATGAGGGATTAATATGGACTGATTGGATTGGTGTGATGTCGGGAATTAGAAGATTCCTATTCCCCTAATTCATCCTTGATGAGTTGTAGTACTCTTTTAGATTCACTTAGTGCTCTATTCATATAGAAATTGTAAAAACGTCGTTGCCTTATTCGTTTTACGTATACAGAATACAAGTATTGATTGTTAAAAACTTCATTTGGTTGAAAGGGAATGAATCGGTTGCCTCTCAAGTTGTCCAGTCTTGGCTGCCTTAAAAAGTTTTGATCTATTAGCTGCTCTTGAAGTCCCTCATCTGCTTCACCCCATTTCATAGATTTATGATAAGATTTGTATTCGACTTCAAACAAATTCAGAACTTCTTCTCGCAATAAGTCATTCTCTATGATGTCAAATCCGACATTTTTAAGCGATTCATATCCTACAATAGACAAGTCCTCATTCCATTTCAATCTAGCACTCCAAAAATATACCTCTATGGAATCATGATACGGGAGTTTGTTTTTGAAATATTCGATGATAATGTCTCCATTTTTATTAGCATTTAGATTATTATTCATCCAGTTATTCAGAAAATCACAATTCGTTTGCAAGTTTTTAGATAACTGAATAAGGACTTTCTTTTCTCGGTCTCTATCCTTTCTCCACTCATTCCAATTATTGATCTGAAGTGCAATCAATATCCCGATCACCACCAGAGCAATCTCGCCTATCGCATACAGTAGATACTTGCGAGTCGATTGGGACTCAATAAGCTTTCTTCTTATTTTACGAAGGATAGTGAGCATATTACAAATTGCATTTTCAACTAATCAAATAAATCTGGACCCCCTAATTCATCCTCTATTTTTGAAATGATTTGTTCTGCTTTATTCATACTCGGATACAATATATCCTCTATGAAATTTCTCTTCCAATTTACTCTGTAATGCAGATAGTTCTTAAAAAATGGATCTTCTGAAGTGCTAAGTCGCCAAAAAACACCTGGGCTTCCTTGCACGGATTTCATTTTTTCTCTTTGATATTGGACTCTTGTATTTCGCTGTTCTTCATTCAATTGATTTACAACCCGAAGCATTGCAGGCATCTCAATTTCATAATATTTGGTCACCTCATTCTTCAAGACTTTCGAGGTCAGTTTTTCCAGTCCTATGTTTTTGATTGTTTCATAGGCCGATCTATTAACCTGAAATTGTTCGAGATATCCTACTCTAGAGGTGTTGAGGGTATCGGCAAAAGATAAATTGGTTTCCAAATAGGTGATGATTGTGTTGATTTGATCAATTATGCCCATTTGAATATCAATCTGGTCTTTGAAAAAAATGATGTCACTTCTCAAGTTTCCGTGCAATTCCAGGATTAATTTCTTTTCCATTTCTCTATCCTTCCTCTCCTCATTCCAATTATTAATCTGCAAGGCAATCAATATCCCTATCACCACAAGGGCTATTTCACCGATAGCATAGAATAAGTACTTCTGAGCCGATCCAGAATCAATCAATGACTTTCGTATTTTCCGAAGGAAGGTGAGCATAAGTGATTATTACTTAAGAACATCAAGTACTGTCAGTGCTTGCTTGGTGAGTTCTCTAATCAGATCTCTGTTTACTTCTATAGCATGTCTATGAAATCCAAGCCTGCCTTCAAAAGACATATATCTCTCAGATGATGGGTCCTGGAGCCATGACCAATCTATATATTCCAGGTTTACTTTATCATCCAGTCTTCTAACGGTATTGATATAAAGCATGGCACCTGTGGTCAATACATATCTATAAAATTCTTGATTATCCAGGTTTAATTTTTGCAATTCAGTCTGAGCAAACCCGTAGTACTGTACGATTGCTCGAGATATGTCTGGGTTACTAATTTGGTAGAGCAATCCAGTAGAAGTCATTTCTTCTAACGTGGTGGTTGTAATGCTCAAATGATTCATAGATCCTCTGCCAACCACAAAATCTTCAAATGAGGATAATTCCCTTTTAGATGCAGCACCCAGTTCAGAAAGCATAAGGACGGCCTGTTCATGCCATGTTGCATAGGTACTGTCCAGCCGTTTGAAGGATTCTAAATCGTTGGAGATATCTTGTTTTAGCTTAAGCAGTGCAAGTACAACCTTTTCATCTGTGGTTCTACGCTCATTCCAGTTATTCACCTGCAAAGCAAGCAGAATTCCTATCATAACCAATAGGATCTCGCCAATCGCATAAAGCAAGTATTTTCTGGCCGAACCAGATTCAATTAACGACTTTCTCATTTTTCTCAGGAAAGTGAGCATTCAGTGAAGATACAAAACCAGCTGGAGGTTGATGAGAATGGTTTGAAAGTAGTCAGGTCTTCGGAAAAGGGAAAGATGATGAAGGAGTCTATGTCACTCAGAACGCTTTTTCTGAAGGGTTACTCCTATTGGGAAGCTGACAACTCCATTTGGACCAAAAGAAAAAGACCCCGCCATATTGGCGAGGTCTTTTTGCAGCCCGTAGGGGATTCGAACCCCTGCTACCAGGATGAAAACCTGGCGTCCTAACCCCTAGACGAACGGGCCATTTTCAAGAAGGTGCAAATATAAATCACTTCGGTAATATAGCAAATACCTGTTATCGAAATAGTTGATGGGATATCCTATAACCATATTAATATATTAGTTTTCTAAATATTTAATCATAATAACCCCATAACCCCATAACCCCATAACCCCATAACCCCGCAATATTCTCCAAAATATTCCCTATTTTTGTCCCACAAGAACCACCATCCAACCGTAAAGTTTTTTTGTTTTTTCGGTCCCTATCTTTTATAAAAAACGCTCATATTTGCGTTCGATTTGGGGAAACCGTAAAACCGATAAACCGTACATATGCCGAATTTTCACGAGCGATCATGGCTGCTTATTTTATTATTTGCCTTCTCTGCGGCAGTGTCATACGCTCAGAAAGAATACGGCGGGACGCCGCACTTCGAATTCGAACAAGCCGTTCAACTGATTGACGCCGGTGCATCGATCGACTTATCACAAGAAACTGCGGATCTGTGGAAATCCCCTAAAAGCGCCATTCCTGGCAATGTCGCCGCCCTGCCCATCCTGAAACAAAAGTCAAAACTTCCCAAAACATTCGTTTCGGCCAATTACGGAAGATCATTCCTGCAGCGCCTATCCTTAGGAAAGGGGAGCCGCTCTTACATCCGCTTCGCTGACTTCCATATTCCCAAGGGTGGACGTCTCTATATCATGAGTGAAGACACTGGAGAAATACTCGGTGCATTTACGGATCAAAATAACAACGACCACAATAGGTTGTTGGTGGGACCAGTCAGGGGTAATGCCATCCTAGAATACGATGCTCCGCGCCAAATCGATATCGAGGAGATTCCGTTTTCAGTCGATCAGGTCTATGTGAACCCGACCAACTTCGGGGCTATGGAAACCGGTTTTGGATCGTCTTTCGAATGTAACATCAACATCAATTGTTCTGCAGGACAGTCTTACGACCGCGAAAAACGCGGCGTGATGCGAATACTCGTCGTTGGAGATGAGTCCATATTTCTATGTACAGGGTCGCTTTTAAACAATACGGGGGAAGATGAAACGCCTTACGTTCTCACAGCTCTTCATTGTGAACAACCGGCAGAGGGAGAATTCACCCCTCTTTACGATATGTGGTTCTTTGATTTCAACTACGAAGGTCCCAGCTGTGCCAACCCGGAGGTAGAACCCGGATTTACAGATGTCCAGGGTTGTGAAAAAGTGGCGAGCCGGCAGGGAACCGATATGTTGCTGCTACGCATTACTACGCCCATGCCTGAAGCGACCAATGCCTATTACAACGGCTGGGATCGCAGAGAAGATTATCTTCCCCAACAGACGGCTATAATCCACCATCCGTCAGGGGATATAAAAAAGATTACCAACGACTTTGACCAGATCAACATCCACGATGAAGCGATTGTCTGGAACAATGGGACAGTCACAGAAGCTGCATCCCATTTCATTAATGATTTCGATGATGCGGTATATCAACCAGGTTCTTCAGGGGCAGCCCTGTTTGATGAAGCAGGTCGAGTGATCGGCCAGCTGCATGGCGGCCCGTTGGCGGATGAATTTTGTACGGTTGGAATCGGTTACAGCGGTAGACTTTCAATGTCATGGGACGGCGACACACCGGAAGAAAGGCTCAAGGACTGGCTGGATCCACTCGGTACAGAATCCAACTTTATCAGTGGAAAGGAAGCAACCCTTGGTGAACAGATCGTCCAGTTCAACGGTCGAGTGGTGACCCCTGACGGTATTGCGATTCCCAATGTACAGGTATCGCTTTCAGGTGATAAAGAAACATCCTTCTTCACAGGCGCAGATGGCCGCTTTGTTTTCGACGGCTTGTCCAATAAAGGCTCCTACTTTCTGACCCTAACCAAGGATATTAACCACGCCAATGGAATCTCTGCTACAGATGTGGTCTTAATGATCAACCACATCATTGGCCGCAAAGAATTGACCAGCGTATTCTCCCGATTTGCCGCGGACGTCAACCTCGACGGAAATGTGTCGTCCATTGACCTCATCCAGCTTATGAATGTCATCATAGGCCGCACCCCTGTCTTCCCAAATGCACCGTCCTGGCGTTTTGAACCAGAAAATCTCCAGATGTCCGGTAGCAGTATAGGCCAGCTTGAGGTTTCAGTCGTAGGTTTTAAAGTCGGGGATCTCAATAACAGCGCGAATCCGAGGAGTTGACCAGAGCGAAGCGGCGGGAACCGAATGAAAAAACACCCACAGGTAGTGTTTTGTAATGAGGCTGGCAGGGTCTATCTCCTAGTAATACCCACAGGCGGTATTTATTCTTGAGGCTAGTTGTATCTGCCTTTTGAAACCCCCACAGGCGGTGTTTTGTGGTGAAACTCACAGTGTCTGTCTTCGAGTCGCGGCATGCAGTGTTTTGTTACAGGTTACATGCGTTCGGCATATAGTAATAGTGCGGATTTCCAAGCCAGCCAGCCTTCCTCTGGGAGGCCTCTGCCAGGGTTGGCCAATTTTCAGGTTTTGAGCAGACCCACATAAATCAAAAAGCAATTAAGTCATTCAAGAAACCTGAAACCCGAAATCCGAAATCCGAAATCCAAAACCCGAAATTCCAATCATTTGTCTCTTTCAAAAAGCCCCCTCGAAAATTCCACCAAGAATTTTTTCTTCTGCTCATCCGCCTTTACCGCAGCCATATGGGAAATGGCCAAATCAAAAAACGATCGCTTGGCCTCTCCGCAGTAATGCGATATGTACAGGTCATCGAAGATGCGCTTCACCTTTGAGACCTTTTCGGGATCGCGACTCTTATAGAGCGCCAGGAAGGACACTAAATCCGGTTCTTCGAGCAATTCAGCAGCACGGAGATATAAATAGGTCTTTTTTCCCTGGAGAATGTCACCACCCACTTTCTTGCCTACGGCATCACTATCTCCGTATAAATCGAGAAAGTCGTCTTGCAATTGAAAAGCTATACCCGCATTGACCCCAAACTGGTATAAGTGCTGCCGGTCCTTTTCAGGGGCTCCGGCCAACCAAGCTCCAGCTTCCAGACTGAATCCAATAAGCACAGCAGTCTTCAGCTCGATCATATGCAAGTATTGTTGGATCGATACTGCATCGTCTGTCTCAAACTGCATATCGAGACTTTGTCCCTCGCACACTTCACGGGCTATTTGCGTAAATCGTTGCATTAGCAAGGGTGGGGAAGGGTCAAAACGTGCAAGCCGATCGTATACTTCGATGAGCATGACGTCACCCGTAAGTATAGCACTGTTTACATCGTACTTGATGTGCACGGCTTCTTGCCCACGTCGGGTAGTGGCCGCATCCATGATGTCGTCATGGACGAGTGTGAAGTTGTGAAAAAGTTCGATGGCATAGGCCAAATCCAACGCCGACTCAACATCGCTGCGATACAATTCGTAACCCAGTAAACAGAGCAATGACCGCAGTTTTTTCCCGCCGAGACCCATCATGTAATTGCGCGGCGCATAGAGAGTCGCCGGTTTGCGTTCCGAGATATTGGATTCGCCATGGTCCGTTATCAGAGCTATCAGGTCCTTTACCTTTGATTCCATAGATGCTTTAGGGAAAGTTGATTAATCAAAGTTTAGGGGAACATCTTCGTTAAAAAGCGGCAAGATAAGTATTATTGGATTTGGACCCATTAGACTAGATCATGAAACCCATTCCAACTAACTTCTGTCTTATTGCCTTTATGACATTATTTCTTTTGTCTTGCACTCAACGCGATGCATCGGCAGATTTGGTCATTCACAACGCTGTCGTTTACGCGGTGGATGACGGACGATCCACGTATGAAGCCATTGCCTCCAGGGAGGGCCTGATCACTTTCTTGGGATCGAGCGAGGACGCCCTCTTATTACGTGGTGACTCCACCGAGGTCATCGACGCCGGTGGAGCTTTCGTCATTCCCGGTTTGATAGAGGGTCACGGCCATTTTTCCGGTCTGGGTAACAGCCTTATGAACCTCAATTTCCTGAGATCCCGGTCCTGGGATGAAATCGTGGGTATGGTGGCGGAAAAGGTGGAAGAAAGTGAGGATGGAGAATGGATCGTCGGACGAGGCTGGCATCAAGAGAAATGGGATGAACGGCCGGATGATCATATACACGGCTATCCCCGTCATTTTGACCTAAGCGAAATATCCAAGGACAATCCCGTCATGCTCGTTCATGCCAGTGGTCACGGCCTTTTTGCGAATGCCAAAGCCATGGAGGTGGCAGGCGTGAATAAAGAGACACCCAATCCGGCTGGGGGCGAGATCGTTCGCGATGACCAGGGCAATGCCATCGGCATGTTTGAGGAACGCGCCCAAAATATCATACGCGCTGCTTACGCACAGTACCTCGATGGTCTCAGCCAGGAAGAACTCGAAGACAACTGGTACGAAGGCATCGAATTGGCCCAGGGTGAATGTCTTGAAAATGGCATTACCTCCTTTCAGGACGCCGGATCGTCATTTACCGACATTGAACGCTATAAAAAACTTGCTGAAGAAGGAAAGTTCGACATCCGCCTATGGGCCATGCTTCGGCACTCTTCCGAACAGATGAAAAACAATTTGGCGCCTTATCGCATGATCGATGTTGGTGACAAACACTTTACGTGCCGCGCCATCAAATCCGAATTGGATGGCGCCCTGGGAGCATTCGGTGCGTGGCTATTGGAACCCTACAATGATAAGCCCGGCTTCTATGGTCAGAATACGACGACAATCGAAGAAGTCCGGGCCATTGCCGAAATCGCTCTCGAAGGGAATATGCAACTCTGTGTTCATGCTATCGGTGACCGGGCCAATAGAGAGATGTTGGACATCTTTGAAGAAATGTACGACAGATCGGACAACAAAGATCTTCGTTGGCGCAGCGAACACGCACAACACCTCCACCCGGACGATATTCCAAGGTTTGCCAAAATTGGCGTGATCCCCGCCATGCAAGGCATCCACTGTACCTCGGATGCACCTTTCGTCGTCCAGCGTCTCGGAGAATGGCGCTCCCGGTCCGGGGCGTACAACTGGCGCGCTCTGGTAGATGCCGGTGCTGTAGTAACCAACGGTACCGACGCACCGGTTGAAGACGTAAACCCCATCGAATCCTATTACGCCACGGTAACCCGAAAGCGCATAGACAATGGAATGGAATTCTTCACGGAAAATGCGCTTTCACGCGATGAGGCAATCTATTCTTATACTATGGCCAATGCCTACGCCGCCTTCGAGGAAAATGACAAAGGGTCCCTCGAACTGGGTAAACTGGCCGATATCACGGTCCTGTCAGAAAACTGGATCGAATGTACGGATGAAGAAATTCTCGATACAAATGTTTTGTATACAATTGTGGGTGGTGAGGTGAAATATCGAGCAGAATGATAAACTCATTATTTATAATTCATAATTCATTTCCTCGCTCTTTAAGGGACAGGGTCTCGTAAACACGTCACTCCCAACCCTGAAACTGACCAGCAATATTCGACATGAGATATTTGATATGTGCCTTGTGTGGACTTCCTCAGATCCCCAAAAATGAGCAACCTGGCAACTCGGCAACATGACAACCGGCATCCCGCAGTGTCAGTCGCCTGCCGAAAACCGACGGCACGCAACTGGCCACCGAAAACTACCCCTATTCTTTCCTACCTTTACCTCCGTTAAAGGATGCGTTAATCCATGAAGATTTTATACGCGGTTCAAGCAACGGGCAACGGGCACCTAAGCAGGTGTATGGAGTTTTATCCGCATCTGTGTGAATATGGAGAGGTAGATGTATTGACCAGTGGGAGCCAGGGGGATTTGAACATGCCTTTCGAGATCAAATACCAGAAACACGGATTGAGCTATATTTTTGGAAAGAAGGGAGGTATTGACTATACACGTACTGCGCTAAGCTTAAGACCCTTTCGATTCCTTATCGACCTGTTGGGCGTAGACCTCAAGCAATACGACCTCGTCGTTAACGATTTCGAACCCATTACAGCTTGGGCGTGCAAATTTGCCGGTAAAGACAGCGTCGCACTTAGCCACCAGGCTGCCTTTATGAATGAGGTAGTTCCTCGGCCTGAAAAGAGATCTACATTTGGAGAATTTGTTTTCAAAAACTTCGCGCCCGCGACCAGGTATATTGGAATTCATTATCAGCGCTATACGGATGACATCTACCTTCCTGTCATACGCAAGGAAATACGCAACTTGAACACGAGTAATAAAGGTCACATTCTGGTTTACCTGCCTTCATTCTCCGCAGCAGAGTTGGCACCTCATTTCCATCAGATTCCCGATCGTCAATGGGTCATTTTTTCAAAGCACACCGATCGTTGCGTGGAGTCCAACAACGTCAAAGTGTTTCCCGTAGGCGTGCCTGAATGGAAGCAATACCTTGCATCGGCAGATGCTACGATCATCGGAGGCGGGTTTACCGCAACATCTGAAATGATCTTTCTCGGCAAGAAAATGCTAGTCATTCCTATGCCCGACCAGTATGAGCAAAGATGCAATGCAGTGGCCTTGGAGGAGATGGGTATCAGGATCATCGAGAAAATAGGGGCCGACTTCCCGAAGGTCCTGCGCCATTGGCTCGATGAAGTTAAGACGATTCACATTCCCTATGAAAATATGTCGGAAGAAATTGTCCGAAGGGTAATTGAAGGAAGGAAGGATAAAAAATGATGAGTTAGGACTGATGATTTAGGAATTGAGAATTAAAATTCGTAACTCATAATTTGCTCCGCCGCTCATAAATGGCTCAAGCTTACCTAACATGTAACTTGGCAACCTGCAACCCGTAAGTTGGCAACATGGCAACCCTGTCATAGGCAGACAGGCCGGACAACATGGCAAGCAGGAAACTACAAATACATCTTCCCGTTCCACCACTCCTTGTCAAACTCAACGTCGTACTTCTTGTAAAAGTTAATGGCGGGCTGATTCCAGTCGAGGACCTGCCATTTTAGTACGACACACTGACGGTCCCTTGCAATGTTTATTACCTCTTCGAAAAGTTGGCGTCCGACGCCATGACCCCTAAGTGCTTGACTTACGACAAAATCTTCCAGGTACAGCATTTTACCCTTCCAAGTCGAGAAGGTATCGTAGAATATACAAGTGCCCACCACAGCTCCAGCGAGTTCGGCAACGATGCAATCGAAGACGCCTTCTTCAAATGCCTGGTGATAGGTCGATAGATCGGCTGTGACGGCCTCCGGTGCTTTCTCATATTCAGCAAGCTCTCTTACGAGTTGCAAGACAGAGGCCATATCGTTGTAATGAGCGGGGCGAATAAGTGCTTTCATAGGACGATATTAGGCGCAAATAATAATGATTATTTTATAAATGCGGCTTGTTTTAAGTCAAAATAGTCTTACCTTTGCACTCGCTTTTTTGGAAGCATTGAGAATATAGCTTATGCCAACAATTAATCAATTAGTAAGGAAAGGAAGAAAAAAGATAGTCACGAAATCCAAATCGCGTGCCCTGGATGCATGTCCACAGAAGCGCGCGGTGTGCACACGTGTTTATACGACAACTCCTAAAAAGCCTAACTCTGCCTTGCGCAAAGTGGCCAAAGTGAGACTGACCAACGGCCAGGAAGTTATTGCTTATATCCCGGGTGAAGGTCACAATCTCCAGGAGCACAGTATTGTTCTTATCAGGGGAGGAAGGGTGAAAGATCTTCCGGGCGTACGCTATACCATCGTCCGCGGAGCCCTCGACACTGCAGGGGTTAACGATCGTTTCCAGGGGCGATCCAAATACGGAACCAAGAGACCCAAGTCATAAACATCCAGATCAAATTCTAATCAATGAGGAAAAGAAAGCCTAAAAAGCGAGTCTTGCAACCTGATCCACGTTACGGAGATCCCATGGTGACACAGTTTGTGAACAACATGATGTGGGAAGGAAAGAAAAGTGTGGCCTATAAATTATTCTACGATGCCATGGACATTGTTGCCAAAAAGACTGAAGAAAACCCTCATGAGACTTGGCAAAAAGCATTAAACAATGTGACCCCGCAAGTGGAGGTAAGAAGTAAGAGGATTGGAGGGGCCACTTTCCAGATCCCTACTGAAATTCGATCCTCAAGAAAACTGTCGGTTGGCATGAAATGGCTCATCCGTTATTCCCGCCTGCGAAGTGGAAAAGGAATGGCTGAAAAGCTGGCGGCAGAGGTTATGGCCGCAAGCAAGGGAGAAGGGGCAGCCGTTAAGAAAAAGGAGGATACGCATAGAATGGCAGAAGCCAATAAAGCCTTTGCCCACTTCAGAGCATAATCCGAATCTATCATACGTATATAATCATTTCATCATGGCAAAAGATCTGA
>JBFKOL010000092.1:0-13378 GCA_041628815.1 Saprospiraceae bacterium
CAGACGGCACTGTGATGGGCGGATGGACGGTGCGATACGGTCACCTGATCGAGGTATCGAACAATGCCCTTGGAGCGCACCTGTCACACGGCGATGTACCTGCCACGGCCGCCACGGCGGTGAATGGGGGCAAGTATGTCCGTACAGCCGACATACCCCGGCTTTCCAGTCCTAGTGCATCTGTCTGGATTTCGTTTTGATAGTTCGTTGTTTATACCCTTAACCTATTTATCCAATGATTATGATTAATAGGGTTACCGAAATTGTCATTTGTTTATCACTTGTAGCTATACATTTCAGTTTCGCTTATTCCCAGGACCTCGATGTGGCAGGCAAGATCAGGATAGGGGACCTCGGAAAGGACTCTTCGCTTAATGTGGTGGTATGGAAAGAAGACAGTACCCTTGCCTATCGGTATATGGGTTGGCCGATGGAATACCAGGTTCTAAGTATCTCCAGCGACACTCTTTTCCTGACAAATGGAGGATTTGTCAAACTGCCCAACTTTTCGGGATGGATTATATCTGATGACAGCTTAAGCACTTCCAAACGAGTCGGTATAGGTACGACAAACCCGAAAGCTGCACTGGAAGTAAACGGTCCCGGGTTTATTCCGCCCAGGCTATCAAATACAGAACGTGATGCATTGGCTAAAGTACAGCCAGGGACAATGATTTTCAACACCCAATCTTCGTGCACAGAAATATTTCGCGGTGCCGCATGGTACAATTTATGTAAAGACGGTTATGTCTCTAGCGCATTGAATACATTGCTGGGTGGAGAAAGCGGTGATTTTGCCAACAGTATTGAGGTGACATCAGACGGTGGATTCATCATTGCTGGTTACTCGCACTCCTCAGTCAGCGGTGATGTCGGTGATAATAATAACGGGCGCGCAGACTATTGGATTGTCAAAGTAAATGCGCTAGGCGAAATCCAGTGGGAAAAATTAATTGGTGGCAGTCTGGATGATTATGCTGAGAGCATTATTCAAACTTCGGATGGAGGCTACCTTGTGGCCGGGTATTCATTATCTTCTGCCAGCGGAGATGTGTCCGAAACGAATAATGGCGATTCCGATTACTGGATTGTTAAATTGTCGGAAACAGGCAACGTCATTTGGAACAGGCTCATTGGAGGTTCAAAAGAGGAAAAGGCCTATGAGGTCATTGAAACTTTGGATGGTGGATATGCAGTGGTTGGCCATTCAGAGTCTTCGGAATCCGGAGATGTGACCGGTATATCAAATGGTATCTTAGACTATTGGATTGTCAAGCTTGATGGATTAGGAAATATCGAGTGGAACAATCTTTTGGGCGCTGATCTAGTCGAGTCGGCAAATGGAATTGTTCAAACATCCGATGGAGGGTATTATGTGGTAGGACTGACATATGGTGGATCTTTCGGAGGGGATATAACTGTTCCGGGAAATGGTGGAGATGAATGTTGGTTGGTCAAGTTGGACGGCTCGGGTGCGATGCAATGGAACAAATTGATGGGTGGCAATGCTGATGAAACAGGTATTGGCATTGTAAATGCTTTTAACGATGAATACATTATTGCAGCTCGGAGTAAATCTTCCTCCAATGGAGATGTATCAGGAACCAACAATGGAAACCTTGACTATTGGATAATTAAAATTGATACATTAGGAGTCATCCTGTGGGATAAACTGGTTGGGGGAAGTGGCGATGATCTGGTTCACAGCATTGCTGTTACCCCTGATGGAGGTGTTGTTGCAGTAGGTCAAACGACATCTTCTGCCAGCGGAGACGTATCAGAAACCAGTAATGGCTATATTGACAGCTGGATTGTTAAGATCGATGGAGCAGGCAATCTGGTTTGGGAAAATTTATTTGGAGGAATCGTTGAAGACATAATTTACAGCATTAAAACAACACTCAGTGCTAACTATGTTGTGGCGGGATACTCACGTTCTTCTGCCAGTGGAGATGTGATCAACGTCAACAACGGTGTCACAGATTTCTGGATTGTCGCATTCGACGTTAATGGAATAATAATAGATTAACCTCAATTTTATTTGAATAAGGTACCCTTTCCGGATTTCATCGATTCGTTCACCTCCTATCCCCGATCAATACGAAACCACTCCATTTCTGTGGAAACGCGGTACCGGGATCGTCGATCATGGCCAGTTTTGCCTGTTGAAGAGCTTCGGGATAATTGCGACCAGCAAGGATGTTCCGGTAAAACTCGACCATCAGTGTGCGTGTTTGCCTGTCAAAGACTTTCCAGAGCGAGACGACGACATTGTCAACCCCGGAATACATGAAACCACGGGTCAGTGCCATCAGTCCTTCGCCCTTCACCAGCTGGCCCAGGCCACTCTCGCAGCTGCTCAATACGGCCAGTTCGGCCCCGGTAAAGAGGTTGAAGGTCTCGCCGGAATACAGGATGCCGTCTTCTCCTGCCAAGGAGTCACGGGGCTGGGCAAAAAGCAACCCGGTCAGCTCGGGTGCATGTTCATTCATCAGACCATGGGTGGCGATATGCAGGAAACGAGCCCGCTGCGACTGGACCTTGAAATTCTCCTCTGATGCCTCGTTGTAGAAGTGACCTTTGGCAGGTAGATTCGATGCGTTAAAAAGATCCACGATGGCGGCTACCTCTTCGCGGGAATATGGTAAAGCGCGAAACCATTGTCCTTCAATAGTGATGACGTCATCCTCTTCGGTGGACTGTTCATCGCGGCTTAGGGCGAGCGCATCGTTATTTTCATCAAAAACAGGGGCAAAACCTACGAAGCCATTTCCCGTCGTGTCATTTTCTTCTCGATCTCCTGAATTCGAAAGTAGTGTCACAGAATAGTGATACGAAAACTGGTGTTGCCTGATGAAATAAGGGTAACGATGGAATTCGTTTCCGGCAGGCACCTCATCTGTGGTGAGCAGGGCTTCAAATGGCAGGTAATACAGTATGCCGTCAGGGATAATGACGAGATGCGATTTTTGGGACAAAGCGTTTTCTATCGGTGAAATGAGCAGGTCGTAAAGGGTTATGGCATTTTCCGTATAGGCCCTGGTATCGAATTTCTTTATGGCACGGTAGAAAGCCGATACCTTGTCTGAAAAGGTATCCTCTATCGGGACCGCTTCTATTTTAAATTGATCCGTCGTAATCGTGAAAATATAGAGGGAGCTTTCACCAACGAAGTAGGACACAATGCCCGATTTGGCATCCAGTTCCTCCTGGATCTCCGAAACCGACACGGTGACAGATGGATATTTCAGGTTATAAAATTCCGGATAGTTGGTTTCCAAATCGGCCCGCCACTGATCCATTTCGCGGCGCAGCTGAAAATGCCTGTTTTGATAAACCTTCAGTTGCGCACTGTCGCGCCCCTCATCTTTAATGATTTCTTTTTGGATCGTCCTCTCGTAATAAGCCAGGTCGGCCCTGAGATTTTGGTCGTGCTCCAACAGGCTGTCCGGGATCCCGGCGAACCTATAGGCCCGGCTTTCGGACAGGGCCTCTGCCAAAACAGCGGCTTTGCCATTTTCTGCGAATACAAAGGCAAACTCCTTGTAATTCTTGTCATGGGTTACATCATACAACTCCAGAGAAATTCGGATCGCTTCTTCAAATACTTCCTGGCTCCTCCTAGCCAGCAAAAGTTTGGAGTCTTCAGCGCGATAGCCTATACGCATTTTCTCAATGGTTTCCGAAACAAGGATAAATGTGTTGAACGACATTTGCAGATAGGCCGTTGCCAGGGCTGCGTCGAGTTGCACCAAGCCATTCTTTGTTTCAAAATATACAGAAGAAAGGGTGGAGGCCTTGGAGATCAGAGCTCGGAGCAGTACTGACTCAGAACTTACTTCTTGCAAATCGGGATTGACAAAAATATTGCCGTCAGAGTTCCCTGGCACCAGTGCATTAAGCCCTTTTTGGTAATAGGCCAGACCTTGGTGGAGATCCTGTCCGGCGACGTATACATCACCGAGTGCGAGATAGATCTCAGCTGTTTCAGGATGTCTTTTGCCGATCGTCCCTTCTGCCAATTGCAATGCCTTGTGATAACATTCCATTGCCACCGATGGCTTGCGCCTTGCGGCCCAGGCCTTACCTTCATCCGTATAGTTGGCCACCAATTGGGGATGTTGGGGTCCGTAGTTTTTAAATAATATTTCCCGCTCAAGAAGAAAATGCGCTAGGGCCTGATCCGGATCACCCTCATCAAGGAATGCTTCACCCAGGGCGTGGTGGTTTTCCGCTACTTCCAGCGTTTGTGCACCGAGGGTAGCCGTATTGATTTCCATCGCCAGGCGGAGATACCGGATAGCAGACTCAAAGTCCTCTTTCGCGACGTAAATCCTTCCCATAACGTCGTAGGACGACGCGAGGAAGTGGTGATCTTCTCCGAGGTTGTCTTTCAGGATATTCAACGACCTTCTGTTGTATTCCAGGGCGAGGTGGTAATCTCCTTTTTCAATGTAGTTTTCTGCGAGGTTTCCATAGATGACTCCGACGTTGATGAAATTATCACCGTAAAGCTGACGATAGATGTCAAGGGCCCTGGTTACGTATTGTATGGCGCGGTCATAGTTTCCCTTTTCGTCATAGGTTACCCCTATATTATTGTACGAGGAAGCCACCAGGGGATGGTTTTCTCCGTATGCTGCTTTCCAGGTATTGACCGCGTCCAGGTGATGATCTATGGCCCTGTCAAATTCACCTTTGTACAGGTATACGTTGCCGAAATTTGAAAAACTGCGTCCGAAGTCAGGATGACCTGGAGGTAAGACATTTTGGCGAATGATAAAGGCTGTATCGTACAGGGACAGGGCTTCGTCAAGGCTACCTCTTTGTTCTGAAATGATGCCCATGTTTTCATAGATATTGGCTACGTCGACATGATTTTGTCCAAAGACACCATGATACACATTTCTTGCCTGTAGATAGTTTTCTTCTGCCTTTTCCAGTTGGTCCTGGTAGTGATACACAATGCCGACTTTCTTGTAACAATCCGCAGTATAAGAGGAGGATGCCCCAAGTTCGGATCGAGCAATTTCGAGTGCTTTATTGAGGTATTCGAGAGATTGGACGTATTGGCCCAAGTCGCGGTAAATATCAGACAGGGTTAGCGAACAGGAGATGTATTTTTGCCAGACGGATTTTTTCCGGTGCTGTAAGGCCTGATCTTCATAAATCAGGTAAGCCTTTTCGGTATAAAATATCGCGCTGTCGTATTGCACCTGTTTTAAAAAGGCAGAGCCTCTTTCGTGAAAGTACTGCGCGGTCGTGGTATCCGAAATGCTCAGGGGTATTGTGGTCGCTTGTAAACTGCCAGGATAATGCCAAAAAGAAATTATGGATAGAGCGACAAAATGCATGACCACAGACATGAGAGAAGTCATGGCAAAGGAGGTTTTAAGGACTCTTTCCAACCGGTCAATTGCACCCGCATTGAGCCAATGTCCCATGTAAACAAAATAGTAAAAATGCGGGACATTGATGGGATGTTATGGGTATAAGTAGTTTAATTTTTTAGACAACCCGACACCCGATACGATACAGTTGGGTTAATATGAAGTATTGAGCTTCATGACGTAATTGACGGGCTTTTTAGCATGTACCATTCAATCCAGGCTGCCTGGAAAAGAGTATTCAACAGATAAATATTCCATGGGTTGGTTGGGTTAATTACAACTCCTCGAAATATCATTCTTTTGTTTCTTAAGTTCAAATTTCCTGGTTTACCAAATATGAGAGATAGGTCAGGTAGAAAAGTAATAAGACAGCGGCCTCCCATCTATCGAGTTGTCTTTTGACACCCGTTTTCATGGCCAGTATCAAAAAAATAGTTCCAGCAGCCAAAATGTATATCTCACGATTGAACTTGGGATCGTAGTCGATAGGTGAGACTATGGCGCTGATAGAAAGAATGAAAAGTATATTGAAAATATTCGATCCAATGACATTGCCAATAGCTATATCACTCTTCTTTTTTATGGCAGCCACGACAGATGTAACCAATTCCGGAAGTGATGTGCCAGCAGCTACTATTGTCAAACCAATGATCTTTTCGGATAATCCAAGAGTCGCAGCAATCCATACGCTGTTTTGCACTACCAGCTGACCTCCGATAATAAGTCCTGCCAATCCAATAAAAATCATGAAAAGAATTCTATAAAGTGGCACAACTACCCCTGTTGTGGCAGATTCTTCTGCTTGCATTTGTTTGACAACATAGAAAAGAAAACCAGTGAATGCGGCAAGCAAAACCAGGCCGTCTAACCTGGATATCCTTGAGCCTTCATCGAGTTGGAAATCGTTGGCAAGTAAGAATAACATAGCTAATACCAGAAACGACAACGGTATTTCTTTCCATGCTGTAGAAGACTGAACACTTATTGGAAAAATCATACCGGACAAGCCGAGTATGATGAAAATATTGAAATTGTTGCTCCCGATAATGTTGCCTAAAACGATATCATCATGGCCATTGATAACTGCAATTAAATTTACCACCAACTCCGGTGCAGAGGTCCCAAAAGCCACAATGGTCAGTCCAATTGCCAGATCCGGGACCTTAAATTTCTTCGCCAGGGCTAATGATCCGTCCACCAAACCATTGGCGCCAAAGATCAATATTGCGAAACCGGCGACCAGTAAGACCAGAGAAAGAATCATTTTTGGGCCGTCTTAATGTAGATACCTGTCATGATATCTTTAAACCTTGGAGTTGACCAAAACCTAAGCTGTTGTACGAAAAAGACCAGTTTCGCAATTATCCTGTTTGAATATCATGGGAATATTTGCTATGGTTACGTCTTTACTTTTTGTCCTCAAGTATGCGTTTGATTCTTGCTTCCAATTCATCCAGATGAACATCTGTCATTGTATCCTTGCTGCCTTTTTTACATAGATCCATGATCTTGTTAAGACTAGCCCGTGCAAGAGCCGGTACATCGGAATTGCTCAGATCTTCGTCTTTCATCAAATCTTCATATTTGGCCACGACCGTGCGTTGGAGATTCCTTCGGTAACTATCGACAGGCTGCTTGCTGTTCAATTCCCTGAAAATGGCGTTGTCCAGGTCCCTGAAAAGTTCATTCAGTCGATAGGCAGCACTGCCATTCAATACTTCATTATCGGCCATCCTTTGTAGGCGATCTTCATTGAACAATATGTTCAGTGTTCTCTCCTGCAGGCTAGCTATCCTTTCGAGGTTGCCTCCGGCTTCGATGCGATCCAGTATTTCGGGATCCACAAGCCAGGTAGGTGTCCTCCACAGGTGCCGGTCGAGGAACGACATGGCGCGCAACTGTTTGTCTCTGGAAGCGTGTACATAAACGACTTTTTCCTGGTCATAGGTTTTGAAATCTTCTTTGACGCCTCCAATATTGGCAGTAACATGCCCCAGGTACCTTCTGAACTGGCCATAAACGTTGTCATATAGTTCTTCGAGATTGTCGAATCGGGTGGCTTCTATATTCGTCCAGTCGATCAGGTTGGGGACAATCCGTTTCAGGTTTTTGATACCGTATTCGCTTGCGAGCATACTGTCGTCGCCAAGGTCCTCTGTCTGGGCGGTGTGGTCGAGCGGCAGCCCCCGCTGCCTTCCATATCGGTAAACAGGATTGTCTTCGCGTTCTTTGACCCATTGGTTGAGGGTGGATAATTCATCATCAGGACCTTCAGACCCCTCGATAAGTTTGTATCCATAAATGATGCTCCACTTGTCGTATTCACCAATGCGGGGATAGAAGTTGGTAATGCCATCTTCGGGTTGAGCAATGTAATTGAAGCGTGCATAATCCATGATTGAAGGGGCCGTTCCGTGTGTATTGGTGAACGTAACCGATCTCAATGAATCCACGGGGTAACCTGCGCTCGAACCCATATTGTGAGGTAATCCCAGGGTGTGGCCTACTTCATGCGCAGACACAAACCGGATCAACTGCCCCATAATTTCATCGTCGAATTTCACCTTTCTCGCATCGCCATTAACCGCAGCCGTCTGTATAAAAAACCAGTTGCGCAAAAGGTTCATGACGTTGTGGTACCACATGATGTCGCTTTCGAGGATCTCGCCCGTCCTTGGATCATGTACATGCGGGCCTTGGGCATTTTGAATGTCCGTCGTGATATACCTAATGACGGAATATCTGGCATCTTCCGGGCTCCAGTCGGGGTCTTCCTCCTTGGAAGGCGGTTCTTTTCCCACAATGGCGTTTTTGAATCCTGCTGCTTCGAAGGCTTCCTGCCAGTCGTTCACGCCCTGGATGATATACGGCCGCCATTTAAGCGGCGTAGCTGGATCGACGTAATATACGATCTGTTTTTTAGGCTCGACCAATTCTCCGCGCGCATAGGCGTCGGGATCCTTCGGGTCCAACCGCCACCGGGTTATAAATCGGTTTTCGTAGGCTTTCTGTTCCTCGCTGCCATAATCGGTCTGTCTGATTGAAAAATAACCTACGCGAGGATCGTAATGGCGAGGTTGCCAGGGCTCTTCTGGCAGGACGATAAAAGACTGATTCATCTCAAGGGAAAGCGTTTCTGTCAGGCGGTTGTCAGGAACTTGGTCACTGCCTCGGTAGGTGAGGATATGGCGGACCTCAACGTTTGTGGGAAATGCCTTCATCGAAGTAATAAAAGAACGTGCCTTATCTACTCCCTTCAGACCAAAATTCTTGTCCTGGGACGATCTCGTCGCGCCGATCATCGGAACGTCGGTATTGAACAAAGGATCTATTTCAAAGACATACCCTGAAGAATCTTTGGAATAGGCCTTGATCTCAAAGGTCATAACAATCGGCTCGAAGTTGTTGTTCCGAACGGATTCATAGATGGGCAGGTTTTCGTCAGCCACGCTGTTGTACGAGACAGATCTCAGCAGGATATTATTGCCCATTTTTTGCCAACGAATTACCTGCTGTGGCCGGGATTTTACCCCCGCACCACCAAAATTCAGGTTCTTCACAAATCCTGAAATCCGGCTGACGACCAGGATTTCTTTATCCAGCAGATCGATGGGTACCTCGAAGTAATTCTTGTCATCGACAGTGTGTACATTCCACAATCCTTCATCGGACACTGCGTCTTCATCGATGACATCTTCAAAAGCTTTGATTTTGGGTTCTTTCTTTTTCTTTTTCGGCTTCTCATCTAACGAGGTCGTATCGGCGGGAGGAGCGGTCTCCTGTGAGAATGCACAGGTAAAATAAAAGAAGGTCAAGGAAAGCAAACAAATGGTGATTCTCATTGCGATTGGATTTTAGCGACATCAAAAATAGAAATTCCTTATTTTTTCTCTTGAGGCGGACCGGGTACTTTGTTTTGCCTGTACAGAAAGTCTGCTATTTTAGCTTCTGAACCATAATTCTTGGGGGTATAGAAGCGCGTACCTTTCAACTCTTCCGGTAAAAAATCCATGTCTACGCGGTTGTCCCGGAAATCGTGCGGATATAAATAGTCCTTGCCATAACCCAATTCCTTCATGAGTTTCGTGGGTGCATTGCGAATGGACATGGGTATGGGAAGTTGGCCGGTCTTTTTCACGGTTTCCATAGCCTGGTTAATGGCGAGATAGGCGGAATTGCTCTTAGGTGATGAAGCCAGGTAAATGGCACACTGTGACATAGGGATGCGACCTTCCGGTAACCCTATTTTTTGAACGGCATCGAAACACGCGTTAGCCATAAGTAAGGCGTTGGGATTGGCCAGGCCAATATCTTCTGATGCAAGTATCACCATCCGTCTGCAGATAAATATGGGATCATCGCCGCCTTCGAGCATGCGGGCAAGGTAATACACCGCGGCATCGGGATCACTTCCTCGCACCGACTTGATAAAAGCCGATATGGTGTCATAATGCTGGTCTCCTGTCTTGTCATACCGTTGGATCTGTTTTTGTATGGCCTTTTCCACCGATCCGTTGGTGATGACGATTTCAGCATCGTCGTATTGACCGACAATAATCTCGAGTACGTTCAGCAATCTACGGGCATCACCTCCCGAATAGCGGATCAATGCTTCATATTCGGTGATCGTAATATTTTTTTTGGATAGAATTTCGTCAATTTCGATTGCGCGATCCAAAAGGGTGTGCAGATGTTCGACCGAAAGAGGCTCGAGAACATATACCTGGCAACGAGACAGCAAGGCAGGGATGACCTCAAAGGAAGGATTTTCAGTCGTCGCTCCTATGAGGGTGACTGTTCCTTTTTCCACAGCACCCAGAAGACTGTCCTGCTGGGATTTACTGAACCGGTGTATCTCATCTATGAACAGGATGGGTGAGGGCTGGTCAAAAAATCGCTGACGGCCGGCTTTTCCGATGGTGTCACGTACATCTTTTACACCGGAATTAATGGCACTAAGAGCGTGGAATGGCCTTTTCAGGTTGGCAGCAAGCAACCTCGCCAGCGTCGTCTTTCCCACCCCAGGCGGACCCCAAAATATCATCGACGGGATGGTTCCCCGTTTGATGGATGCCTTCAAAACAGCGGATTCGCCGACCAGGTGTTCCTGTCCGACAAAATCTTCGAGCATCTTGGGGCGCATTCTTTCTGCAAGCGGTATGTGCATTACAATATCTTCAGGATGTGTGAAAGGTAACGGATTATACCTTATGTTGCCACTCTTTCTAAGGACATTACGACTTGAGCATGAAGACAAAGCACACGTCCTTCATGGAAAACATACAGCACACGCTTCTGCGGTATGGACGGAAGGACAAGGCAGCAGGTATGAAGGCCTACATGAAAGACCAATTTACCTTTTACGGGGTGCAAGCCGTCCTCCGAAGAAGGCTCACACAATCCTTTGTCCGAGAAATCAAGAAATGGCCAAAAGAAGATGTTTTTCTCATGGTTGACGAACTTTGGAAAGCGGAACATCGCGAATGCCAATATGTGGCCATGGATATCCTGGATAAAATTACTGGCTCTATTTCCGAAGAGGATCTTACCTCGGTTAAGCACTGGATACTGACTAAATCGTGGTGGGATACCGTCGATCACCTGGCATCACACCAGGTGGGACATCTTTTCAGGAATAGGGCTCTTAGGGACATTACCTTGCCAAGATGGTTATCCGGTGATAACATTTGGCTCAACCGCTGTTGTCTGTTGTACCAGCTCATGTACAAGGCCGATACAGATTGGGAAGGCCTAAAACAATCCGTCGAAGTACTTCGCAACAAAGATGAATTTTTCATCCAGAAAGCCATTGGATGGGCATTGCGGCAATATTCTAAGACCGACCCCAATGCGGTAAAGCAATACATCGAGAACAGCGAATTGTCTAACCTTGCATGTCGCGAAGGGTTAAAATGGCTGGCACGAAATGCTAAATGAGTTGTACTTTTGAGGCTTCAAAAAAAGGCTATGGACCGATACCAGGCACATGATTATTACGGGGTGGACGAACTCCTGGAAGAAGAACATCTGCTCATCAGAGACAGTGTACGCGAATGGGTATCCCGCGAGGTCATCCCGATTATCGAGCAATACAGCGAAGAGGCCAAATGCCCTGTGCACCTGTTCAAACAGATGGGCGAATTGGGAGTCATGGGGCCGAGTATTCCCGAAGCATACGGTGGTGGTGGCATGGATGAAATAGCATATGGTTTGATGATGCAGGAACTCGAAAGAGGTGACAGCGGGATTCGCTCGATGGCCTCCGTACAGGGCTCACTCGTCATGTACCCTATATATAAGTACGGTTCTGAAGAACAAAAGAGAAAATACCTTCCCAAATTGGCATCCGCTGAGCTTATCGGCTGTTTCGGTTTGACAGAACCCGACCACGGAAGTAATCCCGGCGGCATGGTAACACATCTGGTCGATGATGGCGACGCCTATATCCTGAATGGCGCCAAGATGTGGATCACCAACTCGCCGATAGCGGATATAGCTGTGGTTTGGGCAAAAGATGAAGATCAAAAGGTACGCGGCCTCATCGTGGAAAAGGACATGAAGGGATTCAGTGCCCCCGAGATTAAAGGCAAATGGTCGCTGCGGGCTTCGATTACCGGTGAACTCGTCTTTGAGGACGTAAGGGTACCCAAGAAAAATGTGTTTCCGGAAATAAGGGGTTTAAAAGGTCCGCTTTCATGTCTTTCGAAGGCGCGATATGGCATTGCCTGGGGAGCCATAGGTGCTGCCATGGATTGTTACGATTCGGCATTGCGCTATTCCAAGGAGCGAGAACAATTTGGCCGGCCGATCGGGCAGTTTCAGCTTACACAAAAGAAATTGGCTGAGATGATCACAGAGATCACCAAAGCCCAGCTCTTGGTCTGGAGGTTGGGTACGCTGGCCAACAAGGCAAAGGCAACTCCCGCTCAAATATCAATGGCCAAGCGGAATAATGTCTGGATGGCACTCCAGATCGCCCGGGAAGCGAGACAGATACACGGTGGTATGGGCATTACCAATGAATACCCGATGATGCGTCACCTGATGAACCTCGAGACAGTGCTTACCTATGAAGGAACCCATGATATCCATCTGTTGATAACGGGTATGGATGTAACCGGACTGAACGCGTTTGGTTGAATCGGATAATTTCAGTCAAGGATTTTTTCACTCCGACATTACAAGTCAGTTGTGGTCTCTTGTCAGAAGAGCTTCTATTTTAACCAGTCGTTCTTGCAATAATGTGATTTGGGCTTTTTGCTCTTCGATGATATTTTGCTGTTCTTGAATTGCTTTGATGGCAAGAACGGCGAAAGAATGATAGGACAGACCTTTTAAGTTATCTTTTTCTGATACAAACTCAGGAAAAACTTGCTCAACTTCCTGTGCTATGAACCCCCATGAAACTTTATCGTTTGGATCATCCCATTCATATTTGAATGTTACGGGATTCAACCTGCGTACAAGTCCCAGTATATTTTTAATAGGACGTATGTCTTTCTTTACTCTTTGATCTGAAGATCGGTTGTACGATCCATCCGTATCCGAAATCCAGACTCGTAAGCTACCATTATAAGATAGGGCATAGTCGTTATTTTCATCTATAGCCGTATTCCAAAAATTGTGACTACTACCATTTTCGAGCCGAATTCCCATTCGGTCATAATCATTTAAATGCCATTGAATTAGATGGAGGTCGCTCTCGATAGGAGGAGTCGTTACCCTTAAACCCATCCTACCGAAGTTGTCGATAGTTAGATCTACATCGGGAGTGAATCCATTATCAAGTTGTCTGATCGTAAATCCAAAGTCATGTGCAAAGGCGTCCCATCTTTTGGTACCTTGAACAAAAAATATCCATCCCGGACCCATTCCACTTGGGGTGCCGGCAATAAGGCTGCCCGAGTTCCCAAAATCAATATCTACTGGTCCATCAGGGGTTTTGGTATTGATGCCTATTCTTTGATTGAATCTATTCATGTAGAATA
>JBFKOL010000093.1:0-13214 GCA_041628815.1 Saprospiraceae bacterium
AAAGTTGTCCCTTCCAGTATACCCGCTTAAAAAGATCCTGTTCTTTTCATTGATTGTGTAGTTGGTCTTCAGCGTCAGATCGTAAAAATTCAGGACGGACCCTTCCAGGTCTTCGCTGAGAAAAGGCTTGGCCAGCACATCGATATAGGATCTTCGTCCTGCAATGATGAATGAAGCTTTGTCTTTGACGATCGGTGCTTCTAAGGAAAGACGACTGAAAATGGCTCCTATTCCCCCATTGGCTGAAAACTGCTTATTGTTACCCTCCTTCATCCTGACATCCAATATTGATGACAATCTCCCTCCGTATCTTGCAGGAATGCCTCCCTTGTAAAGCTTGACGTCTTTGACGGCATCGGGGTTAAAAACCGAGAAAAAACCAAAAAGGTGCGAGGAATTGTAAACGGGTGCTTCATCGAGGAGAACAAGATTTTGATCGATGCTGCCTCCGCGGACATTAAACCCGGTAGCTCCTTCTCCTACTGAACTTACTCCAGGTAACAATTGAATGCTTCTGAGAATTTCAACTTCTCCGAGCAATGTAGGCATCTTCTGGATGGTGCCAATATCGAGTTTATTGACACTCATTTCGGTAGCGGAGACATTCTTGTTTTCTGCTTCCGCCGCTACCACTATTTCGCTGAGAGTGGTCTGGGTAATGTACAGTTCGTAATCCTTACGCACATTTCCGGTCAGTTCTAATGTCTCATAAACTTCATTAAACCCGACATAGCTCACCCTGGTACGATAGGTTCCTGCCGGTAAGGAAATCGAGTAGAATCCATATTCATTGCTACTTGTGCCGGTACCGAGTTCATCTATGTAAATATTGGCTCCTATGAGCGTTTCTCCGTTTTGACCGTCTTTGATGTATCCGCTGAGGGTAACTGGCGACTGTCCAAACGAAATCAGGGAAGCAGATACAAAAGTCAGTAAAGCTGCAAGCCGGTATACCATAATGTGCTCATTTGCTAATTGGATCGAAGCGATGACATAAGAACACCATTGATCGATTGAAGTTGAGCGAATCGATGATAATTGAATAAATCTTTCTAAGTGTGGTATGTTTTTACGGATGGATCAAGGGATTTAGCGAACCATTATGCCAACGCCGGCAGGTTTGGTATGCTCTTTTTAGCTTTAAAATGGTTTTTCTGATAGAATGCTGCTCAATCTCTGCATGCAAGCTGCTTCTTCAAAAATGGTCTGATTTTTGTGCGTTCAATAAAGTCCCAGCCCTGTAATGGTCGGGGCACACGAGTTACAAGAAGTAAAAAGGCAAGGGGTATTCGTTTTGTCCGAACCGCAATTCCTGACGGGATTTTTCCGATTTGGCCGATTGCTGGTTTAGCAACCATATACTGTTTCTATGAACTGGATACGGAGGCATTGCCTTTGTGTCCAAACAACGTTACTGTGACGGTGGTCCAAAAGGCGTTATGGGCGTTCCGTCGATGAATGATTTTTTAATGATCCAAACTTCTCAAAGATGCAAGGTTTGAAATATTTCAATCTTCCCATAGGCGAAGATATCGACATGCCTTAATGTGGCAGTATAAATAGGTGCCGGAAAAACTATGAACCGGCATCTATTTTGTTTTGTAAATACGAACTCAACCAAGTTTTTTTCGCAACAATAGAATAGTCTTTGAGATCGTGTAATATGACTTGCGGGTCATCATGGCGGTTGAGCCGTTTCAAGAAATTACTTAAACTTTGACACGACTGCACCATTCGATCACTCATATTTCTTTGGTTTCTCCGGATAAAATCATCGTAATTTCGAAGAGAAGTCCACATTAAATCTGGTGAGTTTTCATAATAGGTGAGTTGGGCAACCAGAAGTTGGGTTCTCGATTCCACTTTCAAATAGATGTTTGTAGGATTGACAGTGCTTAATATTTCGAGTACCTGAAGAATTTTGTTTTCTGCAAACAAGATATTGGCGGCCGCTACTGCTTTGGCGTCCTTTCGATCGGGTTCCTCCAACAAACCTGAAAAAGACTCAACAAAATTCCGAGCCCATGAGATCTGATTAAATACGGTACCCAATTGTATCATATTCAAGAATCGTTGAGTAGTTATGTGACCTTTTGAAAGAAAAATACCTGATCGCAAACCATACTCATATTGAGAAAAGAGAAGAGATTTTAAGTGTTCATGACCTTCGCCAATCTTTCTCAAGGCATAACGATTAAGGTAGATGAGAAGTACTGCCTTCAATTCTCCTACAATCTTTGCATTACCTGATAGTAGAAGTTCATGCAGTTTCATAAAATCTGTTTCAGAATCGTGATAAACAAGATTGTATAGTTGATCCAACATTTGGTATTGCTGGGAGAGGTGAACTTGGGATTCGTTCCGTAAATTCCGGAGATCTGGCCATTCTCCACCCAGGATGCCTTCCATATTTTGAATCTCGATGTCGTAATAAAGTGCGAACTCATTTTGCATTTCGTGCATGGATGTAATCAGCTCTCTAAACAATCGGGTGCCATTGTGGTATTTGATGGGATTATCAGAAAAATAATGTTCGTGAAGAAGTCTTTGCCTGTAAAGATTTTTGCGGATGTCATAATAGCCGGGGCGATTGAAATAATGATGGATTTTCGAAGCGATTCGGTCTGCTTCTTCATATAAGCCCCTGTCATTCAAACCTTTGAATTTGAAGAAGTCATAATCTGCCGGACTGGAACTTAGGGCATCATGGGCCAAAAATTCGTAGACCAGCTCCTTCGTTCTGGCAGATATGTTACTCATTTTTTTGCGGTCCCAGTTAAAATGTCTTTCAGTTAGCCGGGTTACATCAATATGTTGTCTGCCTATTTTGTTTCTATGGTTATGAATGAAAGCACAGAAGAGATAGATATCGGACTTTGGTCTCAATTGACTGGAATAGTACCTGTTAAAGTTTTTCCAATCTCTTTCATCAAAAGATTTCCAAAGTTTGAGCAATCTGGATGCACCCATAATATTAGCACCTATAAATCAAATAAATGACCATAAAATATTGTAAAACAATTGAATACATATAATATAATTAACAATCAAAACATATATTTGTAAGTAAAATAAATAAATTTGCGTTCGAAGACCAATTGCGGTACGTGTATTTTAGTTGTGACTTGATTGGTCATTCTTGTAAAAGGAATTGCTATTCTGTGAAGTTCAGGGCTCCGTCATATGCCATCAAGGAAATGCGGATACTTCGGGATAGATAAAAAGATGTGTTGTACAAAGATTTGATGCTGCAGTTTCTTGGGAATTACCATGGTGAGCCGGACCGACAATGATGGTCGAACGTTTTGGGGTTATTTATTTAGGTCTTATTCAGCCATAGAGCCACCGATGTGAGCTCGAGGATCTGGCTCAGAAAGGTACAGGATCCGCAATGCGCGACGCTGCGGATCCTGGTTTTTTTAGCTATCTCCTCTTCTTTCCTCACGCTCTGAATTTAGTTCTTAGAAAATCTTCCTGCTTTGTAATGCGGTTTGACATGCGGATTTACCAATTTTGGAGGTAATTTGACGATTTATGAAATCCAGTAGTCTTACTCCTCTAAAAGGTATTTATACCGCCACCTTGACACCACTTCACGAAGATTTAAGTATTCATCATGACCTTCTTTTTCAACATTGTAAAGCATTGTTTTCCAAAGGAAGTCATGGTATAGCATTGATGGGCACAACCGGTGAAGCAAATTCTTTCACCGTCGACGAAAGAAAAGAATCACTCGAACGCTTAATACGGGGCGGCATTCCTCCAGAAAAGTTGATGGTCGGAACGGGGTGCTGCTCCTTGCCTGATACGGCTTCGTTGACCGAACATGCTGCAGCACTTGGTGTTGGAAGTGTGCTTTTGCTTCCTCCATTTTATTATAAGCAAGTATCAGAGAGCGGGATATTTTCCTACATCAGCAAACTGATAGAACGGGTGAACCATCCAAATCTTCGTATTGTACTTTATCATTTTCCAAATATGAGCGGGGTGCCATACACCCACTCTCTTATTTCTCAATTGATTGAGGCATTTCCAAAAATCATCGTCGGTATGAAGGATTCTTCAGGGGATATTGAATCCATGATTGCCATACAGCAACAACACCCCTCCTTTCGTGTTTTTGCAGGTACCGAAAGGCTTTTAGTGCCTATGCTGAAAGCAGGAGGGGCGGGGTGTGTTTCTGCTACGGCTAATGTCACTGTAGCCTTGGCACGCAGACTGTATGACATGTATCAGCAAGGAGATAAAACAGATAATATAGAAAGGGATTTAAAAATGGTGCGTGCAGCTTTTGAAGGATTGCCCTTTACCGGAGCCTTGAAAGCCTACCTCGCAAAGACACAACATCAACCCGACTGGCAGTACATAAGACCACCGAATGAGTTGATTTCACAGGAACAAACTTCTGAAATCGTGGATAAGATAGGCAGTTTGATATCTGATCATATTTTGAAAAAATGACCGGAAAAAACGACTTGCATAGATTTGATTTGAGCAATTTTCAGCTTTAACCGCACCAAATGCATTGACCTCGGCAACGGAATACCACTGCCGATATCGGTATTCCGTTGAAAAGCTGATTCAAAAGCTGAGGGTTCGCATTCTCTTAACATTTTTTTGTCGCTTTTTCATCCTGAGAATTGCTTCCAATTTAGGATGTACATCTTTTTCTTATCGATGTCATACATACGTTCACCTATGACCGATGCCTTGGGGCCCATGCGCAATTTCATAATGATGAGTCCATCATCAGACAAAACAAACGTTTCACGGTCTTTGGTGACAAAATGGAGTCCGTCGTAAGCCAGGGTAAGAAGATAAAGCGATTCGTATGGATGTTTTCCTACCAAAGTAAGTTCGCTGTCCAACCCTAAGACCCATTCGTTGGAGGTATAGAAATAATATCTTGTGCTATCTGCATATATCAATTCTTCGAATTGCTTCTCACTTTTCTTGATGTATATCGGAAGCGATAAAATACGTTGAATTTCTCCAAAGGTTTTTTCTTCCAGTGCTTTTTCACTGATTACACGTCCTGTCATCAAATCGATCCGGCAAACACCATTCTTTTGTGCTACCGTCATCAGCTCACCTGAAATCACCACATCATTATACCAACCGTTCTTACTCTCGTGAACCTTAAGGTATTTCAGTTCACCACTATTTCGTGCGTACCGTGCAGTGTAGGGTTTACCATATTCCAATTTCGGTTTGTTCACAGAGTTGGCCGATCCACTGTTGACGAGAACGATATCCTCGCCGACCAACATGAGCAAAGACTTACCCGTAATACCATCGGGCAAGTTCGCGCTCCATTGAATTCGTCCATCAAAGTCAAACTTGAGCAATGCCGACGAGGAGGCATAGTAGATGTGGCCTTCGTCCAGTAAGACATTGGAGGTCATATTGTAGAGCGTATTGGTAGAGGTCCAAAAGTTGATTCTGTCTTTCCCAGCTTTTTCTTCATAACTCCATCCTTTTCCGTCCCTGTAATCGAGCATATGAAGACCTGAAGCCGAGATGAGGATCTTAGTGGAATCGATGGGAATGATTTCCTGCCAACCGAATTTCCTGTCAATTTCACGAGTCCACATCACCTGGCCAGTACTGAGGTTTATGCCTTCGACATCCTGCAGATTGGTACCGAATTTTTTTACCCTGTAGCCAAGGCCGAAATCCAAAAGGGGGAATATTCTAAATATATTGTTTTTGACCTCCCATAGATTTTGACCGGTAGCAAGGTCAATCATCACACTTTTTCCTTTTTTTGTTTCGATCATCCGGTATCCGTAATGTTCGACAAGTGCATCATTGTAGTTAATGTCCCTAGACCATAACACCTGGTCCAGGTCGAGGTCGTACTGTACAATAGCACCTTCGTTCTTGTAATATTTTTGATTTTTAGTCAAAGGCCTCAATTGCACGGTCATCATCCGGTGAATGGAATCCAGAAAGGCAAAGTAAACCGGTTCGGAGAATTGCCTTACCTCGGCATGTATCGAATCGTGGGTTATGAAATCGAAGCCGATAACCTCACTTCCATGGGTCATCTGAACGGATATTTTTTGAGATATCAGCCCATTGATTGTCATGGTAAACAGGAGAATTACAAAGAAAATCTTCGGTATGCTTTTCATTAATTCAATAGAACGCATTTTATGGTTCGCTCCGAAATGAGATAAAAACGTATTTTTCAAATCCTTCGTTCCTGTAATACCTGGAATATCAAGGAATAAATCAAAAATATTTTTATGATCACGGACCATCCTTCCCGGCTATTGTGTCTTTCGTTTATCCTTTTAGTTGCCTTTACACCCATACAATCCCAAACCGTGAAACCGGCGCTGTCTCCGTCAGACTACGACCAGTGGAAGCGCATAGAGCACGAAATGATAAGTCCGGATGGAAGATTCGTGGTTTACCATGAAATTCCCGGTTTTGGAGATCCGGTTTTACGAGTAATGGGAATTGACGGCTCACAAACCATCATGCACCACAGGGCAAAAGAAGGAGTTATCTCCGCGGACTCAAAGACTGTCGTTTTCCGCATTTCGCCTCCTCTGGATACGATTCGCGCGTTGAAGCGCAGAGGAACCAATGAAGAGGATATACCGTGTGATACCTTGGCCATTTATCATTATGATCTTGGATCACTTTGGAAAATACCTTACCTCAATTCATTTAAGGTTCCCGAGAAGTGGGGTGGATTCGTCACCTATCTTTTGGATGAAATTGAAGAAGAAAAAGATACGACCCTTCTGCCTGGGACGGATTCAATTAAGACCTCAAAACCAAAAAAAGTCAGCGAAAAGAATGGTTTTCACCTGGTAGTCAGAAACACAGGTTCGCTAACAGAGGACACGTTATCGTATGTGAAAGCTTACAGTCTTGCTGAGAAGAACCCTTTTCTGATCTATGAAACTTCCGGTATAGACAGTTTGCATCCGGCGGGAATCTATTGGTATGATCTGGATTCAGGCAATGAATTGCGTCTCTACGAAGGAGAGAAGTCTTTTTATGTTCTTAATTTGGATCAAGACGGACAACAAGCCGCATTCGTCGTCAATGAAGCAGATGAAAAAGACTATGTCCCCGATTACCGTTTGATGTATTGGATGCCTGGAATGGACACTGCGAAGGTCGCGGTACAGGCCATGGATCTGGATAACAATACCATTCCAAGCCCATATATGGATGTGACGTTTTCGGAAAACGGCCAACGCCTGTTTTTTGGTGCGATGGCTCCGCCGCTGATTAAGGATACGACTCTCTTGGAAGATGAGATCATACAGGTCGAAGTCTGGACCTACAAAGACCAACGGTTACAGACTCAACAGGAAGTAGAAAAAAAGCGGGATGAAGAACGATCTTTCATGGCTGTTTATCATGTCGAATCCGGTGAGGTCGTACATCTGGGAGATGAGGAGGTCCCAGACATAAGCTTTGGTCAAGATGAAGACAGAAATCACCAATATGTCTTTGGTCGCAATGCAGAAACTTACAGGATGGAAGTTTCCTGGGACGGCTTCCCTCTTCGACAGGATATTTATATGATTAATGTGGAGACCGGCGATAGGCATCAGATCACTGAGGGTGTAAGAGGCAACGGTGATATTTCTCCGGGAGGCAGATATCTGTATTGGTTCAATGTCGAGGACACAGCCTACTACAGCTATAACATTGCACATGACACCATCATATGCATCAGCGCACACATCCCAACTTCTATCGTTGATGAGCTCGATGATCATCCGGACTATCCATCGCCTTATGGATTTGCGGGATGGACCCTTAATGATGATCGAGTCATGATTTATGATCGTTTCGATATTTGGGAAGTCAATCCCATGCAACCGGATCTTGTGGTCAGGATGACACAAGGCCGAGAAAATAAGAATAGATATCGCGTGGAAAAATTGGATGAGTATAGGCCATACATTGATTTGGAGGATGATGTAATGGTCGTATTTAATGAAGCATCCAAAGCCGAATCGCTTGTGCGAAGAAATGGAGATGGAGTTATTTCTTCGTTGGCTGAAGGAGATATGCTCGTCCGGGATATATCCAAGGCCAAACACCAGCAGCGGATTATTTTTTCAATGCAAAATCACACCACTTCTCCAGATCTTCACACGGTTGCCTTGGATGGCGGTCGTATCCAGCGACTAAGCGATGCCAATCCCCATCAGATGGAAAGAAGATGGAGTACCGTGGAGTTGATCAAATGGACTTCGTTGGACGGCATTGAATTGGAGGGATTGCTTTATAAACCGGAAGGATTTGACCCCAGTCAAAAGTACCCAATGATCGTTTACTTCTACGAGAGAAACGCTCATACCTTGAACCGTTATTGGGGCGCCTTTCCTCATCGTTCAATAATCAATCCGTCCTATTATGCCAGCAGGGGATACCTTGTTTTTATACCGGATATTGTCTATCGAGATGGCTACCCCGGTCCAAGTTGCTTCAATGCCGTTATCCCGGGAGTAACATCATTGATAGACAAGGGGTTTGTGGATAAAAGCCGTGTAGGTATGCAAGGACACAGTTGGGGAGGATACCAGACTGCCTACCTCGCCACTCGCACCAACCTCTTTGCCTGTGCCGAGTCGGGCGCTCCCGTAGCCAATATGACCAGTGCCTATGGTGGCATCCGGTGGGGCACAGGGCTCAGCCGAATGTTTCAGTATGAACACACCCAAAGCAGGCTGGGCGGATCCCTGTGGGAAGTTCCCTTGCGCTACTTCGAAAACTCACCCATCTTTTTCGCGGATAAGATCAGTACGCCCATGCTGTTGATGCACAATGACCACGATACAGCGGTGCCGTGGTATCAGGGGATCGAGCTATTCGTGGCATTGAGAAGGCTGGGTAAACCCGTCTGGATGCTCAACTACAACGATGAGCCACACTGGCCCACCAAGAGGGAAAACATCATCGACTTCAACATTCGTATGCAGCAATTCTTTGATCACTATCTGATGGGAAAAGAACAACCACGCTGGATGCAGGAAGGGATCCCCGCAGTCAGGAAAGGATACGACAGGGGGTATGATTAGTTTAAGTGGTTTAGGTAGTTTGAGTGGTTTAATTCATTGGACAACCGGACAGCTTCTTACATACATCAAACCCATGTCATGATGTGTAGGATTGCGAACAATTGTTATGTTCAAAAGGTCTTATCAATAAAAAGATGATACAAAATAATTTTACCGGCATAGTGCCATCGAATTCCAGAAAGCGAAGTCTTGATACTTTTTTCAATGAAAAAGTTAAAATGATCTTAGGTCGTAAAACGATCGACTCACCGGGGATGAAGGTGCCGTCCATGACTACCCATCCAAACGAATTCAAGATTGAACTTGCCTTACCTGGTTATAGTCCTGATCAAGTGGCGGTGTATGTTTACAATGACGTATTACGCCTGGCTATCAGGGATCGTGATGAAACAGTTGATATTCACAAAAAGGGTGATTCCAGGTCATTTTCGTACAACGCCTTGGATTTTGAGTATGCATTGCCTGAAGGCAGTAATGTCGAAGAATTAAGAGCAACTTATGACAGTGATAGCGGAGTCTTGGAAATCGTTATTCCCCGTGACTCAGGCAACATCAAACGAACTTCGAAGAAAATTGCAGTTGAGCAACCAGCATGAACATTTTCACATAGACTGAAAATAAAAAGGGTCCGCATGGACCCTTTTTTCTTTTTGGATAGATATTGAAAAACTTCGGTTTTTTTGGGAGAAACGGTTTAGGGAATTCGGTTCATTAATCATTCAGGCCTTCACCTGCTCACTTGTAGTTTGATTGATCGAACAGTATCAACACAATCGCTCAAATGGGTAGAATCAGTGCAATAATCTTCGTTCAAACGTTCGTAACGACAATCGATTGCACTCATATCGAGGTTATCGAAGCCGTGGTCAATTTTCTTGCATTTTTCGAGAAGAAGATGAATGGTCTGGTACTCACCTGGATCAATCCCATGATCGATGAGATAAGCCGTCAGGTACTGCCGCATTGCAATTTTACAGTTCATGCAAGTAGCATATGCATTACCCTCCGTTCCCTTTATCAATTCTTCTTCAGCCAGTTGAAAACGTTGGTTGGCATTGGCGTGTAAGATGTCTGTGTAAATCGTTTTCATTGTCTCAAGAATTAGAAAAAAGTAAGCTGATAATTGAAGATAATTTTAATATGTATTCAGGCAGATGACGAAGATCACTCGACGATATGACAGGGATCAGTGCTCAGAGATGTTTAGTCAGTTCCAGCTTACAAATTTTCACCGAGAGTGCGTTTTTTGGAACAAGCTGATGGTTACTGGCTTCGCCCAACGAAGCTTCAGCGTAATTTCATGACACGTCTTCGCCAAATCTTTTATACTCAAAGCAGGCGACAAAAACGAATTAAACAAATTAAATGAACTATGCCTTAAAAGCTTTCTTCAGGTGGTCCCAGGCTTCTGACATTTCATCAGCAAAGTGCTCCCACTTGTCTTCGGCCACATCCTTACCTTTTTCCAGCTTTTGATTGAACTCATGTAGTTTTTCAGAAAGTTCCTTTTTCTTTTCGTCCCATGCTTTTTCTGCCTCTTTTTTACCAAGATGTGTACGCAATCTCAATAAGTCAAATCGCGTATGCATATCCTCTATCTGGTGTTTGGTCTCATCGGCGAATGATTCGGCCTTGTGCTCTGCTTTATCGGCTGTATTTGCCAAACCTTTTTTGAGTTGGTTCAAACCCTTATTGATTTTTTTGGCTTGGTCTTCAAGTACATCTTCAGTTTCCGCTCTGCCGAGAGCTGCCTGGACACGGAGTTCATCTATGGTTGTTTTGAGATTTTTTGCTTTTTCTTCACCGGCATCGATCACATTCCCTAGTTTTTCTTGTGCCGTATCCACGAGTTTAGCCAGGTTTTTCTTTTGTTCTTCGAACTCGTCCTTTGCTTCTGCCGCACCCAGGTGGAGCTGTACATTGAGATGTTCGGCACTGGCCTTAAGTTGGTTTAGTTTTTTTTCGATTTTTTCTTTCAATCCCTGTTTTTGGTCTGTTGTCATGGTTGTTGATTTATGATGGCAAAGATAAATGAATGGGTGAGGTTTTTCAATGGAGTACATCAGTCGATTGGTTGACCAGGGTCACTGAATCAAAAGGTTAATACAAGCACAAGAACGCAGGTACTCGAAGTAGCCTGTGCTTTCATCCCGCATCGTTTTTACTTTTGCAGTTAAATCGAAGTTATGCACAGTATTTTAGGGGCCAATGGTATCATCGGCGAAGAATTGGCGAAAGTTTTACAAGCAGACTATGGCAAAGCGATTCGCTTGGTAGGACGCCATCCGTTGAAAGTCAATCCGGATGATGAATTAATGGTAGCAGACCTTCTTGTCAAGGATGATGTGATCAAGGCACTTAAGCATACAGACATTGCTTTTTTAACCGTCGGTCTGCCATTTCGTTCCGACATATGGCTTCGGGACTGGGTACGGATCATGGAAAATGTCATAGAAGGATGTAAAAAGCATAGCTGCAAACTGGTGTATTTTGACAACACGTACATATTTGCCCAACATAGGACCGTACAAAACGAGCAGTCACCTGTGATGCCAAGCGGAAAGAAAGGGGAAGGCAAACTGCGGGCGCTGAAGCTATTGCTCAATGCCATAGATCAAGGCCAGATCGAAGCCATAATCTGCAGGGCACCGGAATTCTACGGTCCGGGCAAAACAAAGAGCATTACCAATGCCATGATTTTTGATGCAATTCGGAAAGAAAAGAAGGTCAGGGTATTTCTTAGGGATGATGTCAAAAGAACATTGATATATACGCCAGACGCTTCAAGGGCTACAGCTTTGCTTGCCCATACTCCGGATGCCTATGGGCAGACGTGGCATCTCCCGTGTGATGACCAGCGTATGACCTACAAGGAATTTATTGCCGAAATCGGCCACCAGTTGGGCAGGAAAATAGACTACCAGGTCCTGGGGATGGCAGCCATCAAGGGGCTGGCGCTGGTAAGCAACAATATGAAAGAGACTATGGAACTGATGCCGCGGTATGGTGTCGACAACCTCTTTGAGTCGAATAAATTTAAAAAGCGGTTTCCGGAGTTTGAGGTGACGGAATATGCTAAAGGTATTGAACAGATCATACGGGACTTTGGATTGAGTTGATCTCTGAAAATCCGGATTCTGAAAAATGAACTAATATTTATCCGGTGCAATAAGGCATCCCCTGGTGGATATATCCCTTGCGCGATTCTTAAGCTACCGCCTTGATGAATAAAAATTTTATTGTTTCTACAATAGTTTACTTTTGTCGGCTTTTGTCAAACACACCATCATGGAATTACGAAACATTGCCATCATCGCTCACGTAGACCACGGTAAAACGACCCTGGTCGACCGGATACTTCACCAGGTACGCCTTTTCAGGGAGAACGAGGAAGTGCAGGAATTGCTGCTGGATTCGAATGATCTCGAGCGCGAGCGAGGTATAACCATATTGTCCAAAAATGTATCCGTCCGGTATAAGGATACAAAAATCAATATAATTGACACACCCGGTCACTCGGACTTTGGGGGTGAAGTGGAAAGGGTGCTGAATATGGCCGATGGTGTTCTTCTGCTCGTCGACGCCTTTGAGGGACCCATGCCCCAGACGCGGTTTGTACTGCAAAAGGCCATCGCATTGGGCTTGAAAGTCATTGTGGTGATCAACAAGGTGGACAAGCCCAATTGTACACCTGAAGAGACGAATGAAGCCGTTTTTGATCTCATGTTTGCACTGGATGCCTCCGAGGAGCAACTGGACTATCCCGCAGTCTATGGTTCTTCCAAGGAAGGGTGGATGGGGTCCGACTGGCGGCACCCGACGTCTGATATATCGTATCTTCTTGATACCATCCTAAAGCACATCGACCCTCCACAAGATAATCCGGGAACATTGCAGATCCAGATCAGTTCGTTGGATTATTCATCTTATACAGGCCGTATTGCGGTTGGGCGGATCCATCGTGGTTCGGTCAAAATGGGTGACCCTGTATCTGTGGTACAGAGAGATGGCCAGATCCATAGATCTAACATTAAGGAGCTCTATCTTTTTGAAGGGCTCGGAAAAGAAAAGACCAAGAAAGAAGTGAAGGCGGGCGAAATCGTAGCTATTATGGGGCTGGAAAACTTTGACATCGGGGATACGATTACGGATCCG
>JBFKOL010000094.1:0-13170 GCA_041628815.1 Saprospiraceae bacterium
ACCGTTGATTGGAGCAAACGTTTTAGCGAAAGGCACCTCGACAGGTACCATCACAGACATTGATGGAAGCTTTTCTCTGAACGTGCCAGCTGGCGTAAATGCCCTGGTTATAAGCTTCACCGGTTATGAAACACAGGAATACGATATCACCGGAACCAATACGGTATCTGCAGTACTTTCCGAAGGGGAGGTACTTGAAGAAGTCGTGGTAACGGGATTGAGTATTGCCCGGGAAAAGAAAACCCTGGGATATGGTGTTTCAACCATTAAGCAGGACCAGGTCGCCAATAAAGCTGAGTCCGATGTGGCCAGGATCCTTCGCGGAAAGGCCACAGGTGTGGACATCACCCAGACTTCCGGTATGGCCGGATCGGGAACGAACGTAATCATTCGTGGTTACTCTTCGATTACCGGTACCAACCAGCCGTTGTTTGTCGTGGATGGTATTCCATTTAAGACAGACGGTAGTTCAGACCGTGGATTTGCCGCGGGTGGATCTACTTCTTCCAGCCGCTTCCTTGATCTCGATCCGAACAACATTGCCGAGATCTCCATCTTGAAGGGACTGTCGGCTACCGTTCTTTACGGTGAGGCAGGAAGAAACGGGGTAATCCTCGTTACGACCAAAAATGGCGCCAACGCCGCTGCCGAAGCTGACAAGAAATTTGAAGTAACCGTTTCTCAATCCATTGCTCAGACACAGATTGCCAACCTTCCGGAGTATCAAAATACATACGGAAACGGTTTCTCTGGTGACTTTGGATGGTTCTTCTCAAACTGGGGTCCTCCATTTAGTGCCCGGGGAACGAATGGTATTTCTGCTGAAGGAACCATTGCTCACCCCTATGATCAGCCGCAGTACAACGATGACTTTCCGGAGTTCATCGGCGCACCTTATGCCTGGAGGCCTTACACGGGCATCGAGGAATTCTTCCAGAAGGGATTGGTTTCCAATACATCGATCTCCATAGAGAACAATCTAGGCAACGGTTCATCGGTAAGTGCTACGTACAGCTACCTTTCTGATGAAGGATTTACACCCAAACTCGACGATCTGAGAGGCGGAGGTGCATCCAACTTCCTTAGGAAGCACAACTTTGGCCTGGGAGGCTCTACGACGTTGGCCAACGGGCTGAAATTGAGAGGTACGTTCAACTTCGTAGATTCACGAAGCCGTATACCGCCTGCGGGACCCGGTTTCGGTGGTGATGGAAATGGTCTTTTTGCAGCCTTGATGTTTACACCAAGGTCCATCGACCTCATGAACCTTCCGTACCAATCTCCTATTGACGGTTCGAACGTATACTATCGAAGGGGTAGTGCCATCCAAAATCCGCGATGGACGCTGAACAACTCTTGGGACAATGAGCGCATCCAGCGCTTTTTCTCAACCATCCAGTTGGATTACGAGTTGACAGAAAACCTGAACGTCATGTATCGTTTGGGATATGACCAGTATACCGAAGCAGATCGTCGCCAGGTGAATCGAGGTGGCCCTCGTGATCCCGACGGACGGTTGGAATCCGGTGAGACACTGAGCAAAACTGCTGACCACGTGTTAAACCTGATGTACCAGTTCTCACTTACTGAAGACCTGGATCTTGACGGTATCGTCGGTGCGAACTTCAGGAAGGAAAACAACAACTACACGTTCCTCAGAAGTACCAACCAGTTTGTTTATGGCCTCTTGAACCACGGTAACTTTATCGATCACAACTCACAGTCTTTTGATGTTGAGGAAAACACGATCGGAGTTTATGCTACGGCTACTTTGGGTTATAAGAATTTCTTTTACCTGAACTTGCAGGCACGTAATGACTGGACTTCAACCCTGGAGCCCGAAAACAGATCTATTCTGTATCCTTCTGCCAGTTTATCATTTATACCGACAGAAGCAATTACGAGCCTTCAGAACAACAAGATCATCAACTACCTGAAGATCCGTTTTGGATATGGTACGTCTGCCGGTTATCCCAACCCTTACCAGACGAGAAATATCCTCGGTACGCAGACCAACGTATTTGTAACACCTGGCGGTTCTGTGTTGAATACAAACACGGTTTCAGACCGTTTGGGTAATGCAAACCTCAAGCCGGAGACACATACGGAAATCGAATTGGGTGTCGAGGCAAGGTTCCTGAACAACCGCTTTGGTATAGACCTTTCATTGTACAACAAGGAGTCTGATGACCTTATTATCGACTTGACCCTTGACCGTGCAACAGGATTTACCAATACGACAGTGAACGCTGCTTCTGTACAGAACAGGGGTGTTGAATTGGGTATCAACATTGTACCCGTTCGCGGAGATTTCACATGGACAATCGACTTGAACTATACCAAGAATATTTCTGAAGTCAATCGTATATCGGAGGGAGTTGATCAGATTCAGATTGCCGGATTCGGTGGTACACTTGGTAACTATGCCATACCTGGTGAACCATACGGTATTATCCAGGGCTCTGCATTCCAGCGCAATGCAGCTGGTGACCTGCTCGTAGGAGCCGACGGTAACTACATTGCAGCCAGTGGTATCGATATTATTGGTGATCCCAACCAGAATTACACGGCTAACTGGATCAACGATTTCTCCTGGAAAGGACTCTCATTTGGATTCCAGTGGCAGTATATCGATGGAGGAGATATCTATTCTTCTACCATCCAGGCGATGCTTGCACGGGGTAATACAGTGGATACGGACGTAGACCGTTTCCTTCCACTCGTTCTTCCAGGTGTATTAGCATCTGACGGTACGACGCCAAACAATATCCAGGGTTACATCGGTGACCAGTTCTTCCGCGCATATTTCTTCGCAAACGAGGGAGGTATTTTCGATGCTACGGTTATTCGTCTGAGAGAGGCATCTCTTTCTTACGTACTGCCGCAAGCGCTTATCGAGAATACGCCTTTTGGCCGCGTGAGTTTGACTTTTGCAGGAGAGAACCTGTTCCACAAAGCACCAAATACGCCTTTCGGTATCAATTACGATCCTGAGGTATTGAGTTTAGGTGTTGGTAACGGTCGCGGATTTGACTTCCGTACGGGTCCGACAGCGAGAAAGTATGGTGTTACTTTGAACGTAACGTTCTAATCGTACGCACTGATTAATTAGTTTAAAAAAGGTAAACTATGAAACATTTAAATAAACTGTTATTCGTTGCCGCGTTATGGACGATGTCTTCATGTAGCGATCTGACTGAACTGGACCTACTCGACAACCCCAATGCGGTAACACCTGACAATGCAGGGGTGGATTTCCTCTACAACGAAATCCAACTCGCATTCAGAGACATATTTTTTAATTACAATTTCAGTCTTGATGGACTGGTGAGGTTGACACATGAGAACTCCTTCACCTACATCGAGGCTTTGCCGGAACAGGAAGGAAACGGTATGTGGTACAATAGCTACGCACGACTATTCCCCGATATTGAAGTTTTACTTAATCTATCCGCCGAGCGTGGCCTTGACATTCATGCCGGCTCGGCAAAGATCATGAAGGCCTGGGCTCTGACTTCCTTGGTCGACGTATTTGGTGATGTACCAAATACGCAGGCTCTTCAGGGAACGGACGTAATCAGTCCTGCACCGGATCCTGGACAGGATGTGTATGCCGCCGCTGAGGCATTGTTGGATGAGGCCATTGCCGATCTGACTGGTACTCAGGCTGCAAGGCCTGCCAACGATAGCTATTATGGAGGAAGTGCCGCCAAATGGGCTACTCTCGCCAAAACGCTGAAGTTGAGAATCTACAACAATACACGTCTGGTGGATGGTAGCGCTGGTCAGAAGATCGCAGCTCTTGTTGCTGCTGGTGATTTGATTGATACTGAAGATGAAGATTTTCAGTTCAACTATGGAAACCAACGTACCAATCCGAACTCTCGTCATCCTTTCTACAACGATTCCTATGAAACTGCAGATGGTACCTATATGGCCAACTACATGATGTGGTTGCTGTGTTGTGAGAAAGAAGTGAGAGATCCGCGAACGAGATTCTATTTCTATCGTCAGGTGGACGATGCGATAGGTCAGGATGTCACGGTCTATTCATGTATCCTTTCGAATTTCCCTACAGACCTCACGCTACAGGATCCTCAACTGTCGCATTTTGCGGCTGTCGATCCGAATTTACCCTATTGTGTAGCTGATCCTTCAGGTTATTACGGACGTGATCATATGAATGGCTCAGGTATTCCACCCGACGGCCCGATCCGTACCGTTTATGGATTGTATCCAGGAGGTGGAAGATGGGATGGCAACTTCTTTGAATTTGCCCAGCAAGAAGGTACAACCGGAGCACTTGGACAAGGAATCGCTCCTATCATGTTGTCCTCATGGGTAGACTTCATGAGAGCTGAAGCTGCATTGACTGCGGGCTCTGGTGAAGACGCGAGAGCTTTATTGGAAAGCGCTATAAGAAAGCATGTCGCCAAAGTATTGGGATTTGCAGCGCGTAGCCCTGTAGATCTTTCAGCTACAACCATCGATCGTGCAACTGGAGAAGTAATTCCATTGGCCGATTTCTTGTTGCCTGACCAGGACGACATCGATACATATGTAAATAATGTTTTGAGCCTTTACGACAACGCCACAGACAAGTTGGATGTGGTCATGAAAGAATACCTCATCTCGTTGTTGGGCAACGGCCTGGATGCATTCAATATGTATCGCAGAACCGGTAAACCCAATAACATGATGCCGGGTATTGACAACCAGGCAATCGATGCATTCCCAAGGTCACTTCTTCTTCCGTCAGATCACGTTAACCTGAATTCAAACGTGACACAGAAGAGTGGCTTGGGTGAGCTTGTTTTCTGGGATACAGGACAAACAACCTTACGATAATGTGGTTTGACTCTTATTATTAAATTGTAAAAAGATAAAATGAAAAGATTATCATTATTATTGGTTGTCGGCCTGATGATCCTGACTTCATGTGCAGATGAGAACAAAAAACCGATCATCACCTTTGATGACTCCATCAAAGGAGCATATGTCAGGTTGCTCAGTGAAACAGCCAGAGATATAAATTTGTTTGATATTGCCGGTTCGGTATACACCTATTCCGTGGAATTTGTGGATCTGGATCAAGGAAACCTCATCAGTGAATACAACCTCGATGTTACGTTCCGGGACAACAATCCGTCCAACGGATTGAGTGGAGCAGGTCCAACAAGATTCAGGTCTTATGCTTCTTCTGAATTTGGCACTACCGACAGGGGATTTAAAGGAATTGACAACATCTCTATCTCAGCTACAGAACTGTTGTCCTTCTTTAATCTCACTACCGATGATTTGTTGCCAGGTGACCAGTTTGTATTCAATGGCACCGTGGTCACTACGGATGGAGCAGTTTATGGCTTTTCCAATTCAACTGCTGCTGTGAACGGCTCTGCTTTCCAGGGTCACTTTGACTTTACCATGTCTGCATCTTGTCCAACCAATTTGGCTGGAACTTATGATGCCACTACTATAGACACATGGTGTGGAGATACCAATCCGTATACAGTACCAGTTACATTTACTCTTACATCATCCGGATATAACATTGACGACTTCTCTTTTGGCGCCTATGAAGTGTGTTATGGAGGGCGTTCACCTTACGATCCTGGTTCACTGCCGCTGGGTAACCTCAGGATGGTTGACGTGTGTAATATGATTACCATCACGGGCGCGTCCCAGTGGGGAGAAATCTACACATGGCATAGTTTGGTAGCCGACGGCACTTCGCTGACCGTTGAGTGGTCTAATGACTACGGCGAGGCAGGTACTTCGGTGATCACCAATCCGAATGGATGGCCGGCGTTGAGATTGCAATAATCTGAATACACGAACTCATATCAATGAGTATGGAATAAAAAGGCTGCACCTAGCGTGCAGCCTTTTTTGTTCTCGCCTATACTTATCTTCGCACATGAGGTTGAATCTATCATTAGGTAAGCATCCTTCTCAAGATTGTACATATGAAACCGATTTCTACAACATTCTTGGTTGCCTTGTTCCTGCTATCATTGTTAAGTAGCATCCAAAGCCAAAATACGGTGGGTCTTATAGATCTTAAAAAAGATGCCTTTTCCGATGGCTATAATCTTTTTTACCCGCACAACCAATCTTCTGTTTATCTGATTGACAACTGTGGTGAAATCGTGCATACCTGGACTGATGACGATGATTTTCGGCCGGGGAATATGGCATACTTGCTCGACGATGGCCGGATGGTAAGGTGTAAAAGACCCAACGTCCCCACCATGGACAGCATATGGGCCGGTGGTGGAGGGGCATATATAGATATCATAGATTGGGATAGCAATATCTTATACCAATTCTTTCAGAATGATAGCCTCAGACGATTGCACCACGACGTCGCGATGCTGCCTAATGGTAACATTTTAGCGATATCCTGGGAACTGAAAACAGGTGCTGAAGCCATTCAGGCAGGTCGGGATCCTTCCATCCTGATCCAAAACAAGCTATGGCCAGATTATATACTTGAACTGGATCCAGAAAAGGACAGCATCGTATGGGAATGGCACGTGTGGGATCACCTGATCCAGGATTTTGATCCGTCAAAGGACAATTTTGGTGTAGTGGGCAACCATCCTGAACTTGTCGATATCAATTGGCAAACCAATGATGGCTTCCCGGACTGGATGCACAGCAATGCGATTGACTACAATGCAGAGCTCGATCAAATCCTTCTTTGTGTTCCTACCTTCAATGAAGTGTGGATCATAGATCACAGCACTACTACCGAAGAGGCCAGTGGGCATACTGGGGGAAGAAGTGGAAAAGGAGGTGATCTCCTTTGGAGGTGGGGTAATCCTGCAGCGTACCGAGCATCGGGCAACCAACAACTCTTTTACCCGCACGACGTGCATTGGGTGGAACAATTCCTGGATACGGGTCATCCGGACTTCGGCAAAATTGCCGTATTCAATAATCGGGTAGGACCGGATTACTCATCCGTCCATATCCTCAATCCATCTTTCGATCCCGCGACAGGTAATTACCAGACGAGCATTGAGGGTTATTTTTTACCCGACGATTTTGAGGTGAGCATCGTTCATCCAGATACTTTCAGCCTTCATTCGACAGGACTGAGCAGTGTTCAAATCATGGAGAACCGAAATCTCCTGGTATGTTCGGGTCGCTGGGGAAGGGTATTTGAATTCGACAGGAACACGTCCGAAGTGGTGTGGGAATATACGGTACCGCTAAAGGGAGGATCACCCGTAGAACAAGGGACCGAATTGAGCATCAACAATAATCTTACCTTCCGATTTACCAGGTATCCCGTAGACTATGCACCATTTTCCGACAAAGACCTGTCACCTAAGGGTTATCTGGAATTGAATCCCAACGAAGATTTATGCGATCTGCTGACACCTGTAAATGAAACCATACCACAATTGGCATCCATTTACCCCAATCCTACAAGAGATCAACTTCAGGTCGTTTTGGAAAATGACCAAAGCCAATGGCTGCAAATGATCAGTTTAACAGGACAGGTTGTTTATGAAGGATTGATCGAAAATAAAGCACAAATTGACGTTTCGCACCTTGCCCACGGAATCTATTTGATAACCATAGATCACGAGATAATTTCAAAAGTCGTAGTTCAATGAAACCTGCTGAAAGGGACTGAATACCGCTTCCGTCCGTCCTGAATCGATAAAATATAAACTCCACTTGGCAAAGAGGAAATATCGATTTGGATCCCGGGTTGATTTGGGAAAACACCTCTGAGTCGGACCTTACCCGATGGATCATAGATAGTGAAAGGAATCTTTGTGCCGGACAAGGACTTTTCAAAATTGAGCCATAGCACGGAGGCAGCCGGATTTGGGAAGATCTTCAGTCCTGCTTCTTCAGCCTCAATGACCGATGTTACCACTCGACCGGTGGTGTCTTCTCTGATATAAATAGTCTGGTCTGCCGGAATATCGCGAACCCATTGAGGTTCTGAATGACCAGGCCAAAAAACGGCCATGCTGTCGATGTTCACCCTCTGACCCAGTCCAAAATGAACCCTTCCGGAATTCTGCGAGCAGTGGCTTGACCCACCCAACAGTTCCCGTTCCAGGATGTCTCCTCCGGCATAGATCCTGACTCGTGCTCCAAAGGCGTTAAAATTGCTTTGAACACCTTCCAGCGAAACTTTCAGCCAGTGATTGGAATCGTTTTGATTGACATACAGCACTGATATAGGCTCGAGTCCGAGTGAAGGACGGTCAAAAACCACGGTGAATATGTCAAGATCACCGTCGTCATCAATATCGCTGTAGGCCGTGCCTCGCGATGCAAAAACATTGGAAGCAGGATGAGCAGTCGTATCGAGGATGAACTTGCCGGTGCCATCGTTGAAGTAAAGCTGGTCTGAATCTCCGAAGTCACTTGGAAGTATGGCACTTGTCGGTGCATATCCGTTAGCTACATACAGATCAAGATCACCATCGTTGTCAACATCGAGGAAGTTGGCTCCCCAGCTTACTGCCAAGGTGGTATCGCCTACGTTTAAAATATTTTCCACGCCAGCTTCTGTGGTCCGGTCTGTATAGACTGAGTCGTCATATACCAACAATGCATTGCGGCCAAAATTGGTGATGTATAGATCGTCCCGGTTATCGTTATTGACATCTCCGACGGCAATACCCATACCGTAAAATGATAGATCAGTACGAAGTCGTTCACTTTCTTCGAAGAATGAACCTTCCGTGGTATAATCGTTCCTGAACATTTTGTTGGGTGTGACAAAAGGACCAAAGTCATTGGCCAAATAAATGTCTTGGTCACCGTCGAGATCATAGTCCGTGGCGACTACCGCCAAGCCACATCCCACATCATTAAGACCCACACGCGAAGATATTTCACGGAATTGAAGGTTGCCCAGATTTTCATACATGCGGTTTGGGTAACAGGTATGCGCATAGCCGATCACTTCATCCATTTCGTTGCGGACAAGGTTAGACTCGCGGATATAGTTGATCGTGTAAATGTCCAGGTCGCCATCCAGGTCGAAGTCAAAAAGTGTTGCTCCCATGGTCCATGCCTCATCAAGTGGAGAAGTGTGGTCCCACACTTCTCTGAATGTATTGTCTCCCTGATTGATAAATAGCAAGTTCTTGTAAAAATTGAAATTGCGATCAAAAATCGTCGTAACAAAGAGATCGTTCAGCCTGTCGCCGTTGAAATCTCCTGCATAGGCTGCTGTAGTATAGATATCCGTGGTAATGTTGAATCCTGCAAAAGGTGTGTAATATTCGAAGAGTCCATCGCCATTGTTCAGGTAGAAATGATCCACGTCTTCACCGCCAGTTATGTATAAATCATCGTCACCATCGTTGTCGGAATCAAAGAATACGACTCCGCCCCCATTGAAAAGGCGTTGAGTATATACATGATCAATACCTGCTTCACTGTGTCCCGGGGTCAAAACTTGGGCGTAGCTTGTTAATTTAAGCATTACCAGCAAAATGAAGCCAAGTGCAATGTCTCGATGGACCGTCATTTCGAATAATGGCCTGATGTTTATGGCTTGATGAACTTGCCCACCCATACCCCTTCGTCGAATTGTAGTATTGTAATATATGTTCCCGGCTGCCAATGGGCTATCCCGACCCTGAGGCTTTGGGCATTCATATCTATTAACTCAAAAACTTTTCTTCCGGATAAATCAATGATATGAACAGAAGTAAAAGATTCTTCTGCTTCAATATAGAGTTGAAAAGAAACGGGATTCGGGTAAATCAGAATTCGTTTCCCATCTATGAGTTCATTGGTGCTTACGGCCGTTGACCTATTCCTGATATGTACTCCTTCCGCTGTTGTAATTTCTCCACCCGTGGACTCGCCTTCGATCAAATGATAGGTTGTATTTGCATTTAGGGAGGTAAATCGATCAATATGACCGGAGGGCCATGTAATTTTTAGGCTGTCTATGGTGGAGTAAGAGCCCGTACCGAAATGTACCTTTCTGCTGTTTTGACCGAGAAAGCCGAATCCACAGTGTGTATACGACATCTGGAATTGATCTTCGTAATAAATTTCTATCCGCGAGCCAATGCCGTCGCGATTGCTCAATACACCTTCCAGGGTGAGGGCCAGCCAATTTCCGGGACTGATGGTTTGGTTTTGCCACAAATGGAATGCAAAAGGTGGATTGTTTTGAACGACGATATCCATATGGCCGTCGTTGTTCCAGTCTGCGATCGCATTGGCAAAACTCGGGACAGTATCTTTTTTGAAGTCTCCATCGCTAACGATGGTGAACCCTGAAATACCTGTGTTCTCATAAAAAAGACTTGATGGCGCTGATGTGCCTTCAACCTGGCCACTCACGTATAAATCCAGGTCTCCGTCGTTGTCGGCGTCGAGAAAGTTACTTCCCCATCCTATGGAGTTGAAGGAAATGCCGAGGTCTTCTGCCCTATCTACAAACCTTATGATTCCCTGTGCCTTATCCTGGTAATCATTTATGAGCATTACGTTACCTTCTGCGGTATTGGTTACATAAATATCCAGCCACCCATCGCGATTCAGATCCGCGAAATTCACACACATGGCATTCATTGCCACACCTGCACCTGTTGCATCGCTGACATCCATAAACATTTTTCCCTGTACATTTTCCAGTAAAGTGTTCCCTTTAAACCGATCATGAGCCGTGTAGATGTCGGGCCACATATCGTTGTTGTAGTCGAGGAAAGATGAACTGAAAGGTATTTTGCCTCGGTCATCGGCAAACATTTGCGAACCTCCTTCGGTGAAGGTTCCGTCGGCATTGCTCATGTATAGCCAATTCACGTTTTCGAATTCGGGAGCTCCTGGCAAATCACGGGCATTGACATAGAGGTCCAACCAACCGTCCCTGTTGACATCACCCCAGGCTGCACCATAGGCTCGACGGATTTCAGTTTTCAAACCCGTCTCTTCTGTAACATCGATTAGGTTTAATTCACCGTCATTCCTGTACAATTTACTGATTCCATCAAAGGTGGCAACAAAAAGATCTGGATCCCCATCGTTGTCGTAGTCTGCCCACAATACCTGCTTTGCCGTTTCCTGATGGTTAACCAATGGAGAGATCCAGTCAAATCCATTGCCATTGTTGATATAGAAGGCCAAAGGTCTTCCTTCTTCGGTACCTAAGGTGAGATCGTCCCTGCCGTCCTGGTTAAAATCATATGTACTGATACCGGTACCAATGGTCCAGATGTCCAGTTTTTCATTGACACCAAGCGCATGTGCTCTTTCAAAATAGCGAATCTGTCCGCTGGAAAGGTGGATGGTCACGAGGAATGCTATGACAATGGTCAACGCTCTCATCAGAACCACAAAAGTACTTAAATCTCCCCGGGTCTGTTTCAATTCAAACATATTGCATAAATTTGTAATATGAATTTTGTGGATTCCTTTTTGGAGCACTTGCGAGTCGAAAAAAACTACTCGATCCATACGATCAAGTCTTATGCCAATGACCTGGCGCAATTTAGACAGTATCTCGCATCGAGATATCAGATGAGCGATTGGAGTGGCGTTCAGCACGACCACATACGATCGTGGATCGTATTCCTTATGAAGGATGATTATACGCCCAGGTCGATAGCCCGCAAAATTTCAAGCCTAAAGAGCTTTTTCAAGACAGCCTGTAAAAAGGGGTGGATAAAAGTCAATCCGTCATCGTTGGTTACGGTGCCAAAAGTAGGAAAACGGCTGCCCCAGTATGTCCGCGAGGATAAGTTGGGAAAGAGGCTTGAAGGTGAAGAAGAGGACATGTCTTTTAGCACCATTCGCAATCGTCTGATTGTTGAAATGTTGTACCAGACGGGCATGAGAAAATTCGAGCTTATCAATTTAAGGGATCTAGATGTCAATTTTGCGAGGAAGGAGTTTCGCATCAAAGGGAAGGGAAATAAAGAACGACGCATTCCCGTATCAGATGGCCTCCTTGGACGGATCAGGGAATACCTTGATTGCCGGCAATCCTCGTTTGAGGGGACTGAGGATGCCTTGATTGTGACCGATAAAGGAAAGAAGACGTATCCCAAGTTCATCTACAACGCGGTGCATCGATGGCTGGCTTCCGTCACAACACAGGAAAAACGTTCTCCACATGTTTTAAGGCATACCTTTGCTACACATATGATCAATAACGGAGCCGACCTCAATGCCATCAAAGAGATCCTGGGCCATGCAAGTCTTGCCGCCACCCAGATCTATACCCACAATTCCATTGAACAGATCAGGTCGGTATACAGAAAGTCTCACCCCAAAGCGCGCTGAATAGGCTACCCTATTTTCACAAAAAAGAGAATCCTTCATTTACTTATTATAAGAATTGTTCTATTTTTGCAACCACTTTTCAGAAAAGGTCTGAAAAAGTAGTTTGAGATGACATAGAAAAAGGTCAGACCGACGAGCTATTTTGCCGTTTTTTCCTTGAAATGATCTTACGCCAGCATAGCTCAGTTGGCCAGAGCAGCTGATTTGTAATCAGCGGGTCGGGGGTTCGAATCCCTCTGCTGGCTCAGGCGGGTTTCATATGGGTACCGATGGTGGCAAATTCGTTTTTGTCATGCAAAGTATTCGAAATGAATGGGGGCGCGCCGGAGTGGGAGAGCCGGGCCAGACTGTAAATCTGGTGACTCTGTCTGAATAGGTTCGAATCCTATCGCCCCCACCACGACTTAGGAATGGTGGCTTGAAGATTGCAGTGAAATTCGGTCGGATTAAATATGATTCTCATCATTGAGTCCATCTCGACAGCGGTAATTGAAAGAAATTAATGCGGGCGTAGCTCAGTTGGTAGAGCATCAGCCTTCCAAGCTGAGGGTCGCGGGTTCGAGTCTCGTCGCCCGCTCAAGAAATACACCTCATCCCATAAAGTAATGGAGTGGGTTGGAAGCGTGAGATGTCAGAGTTGTGGCGGATGAAAGTCGCTACCTGAAAGCCTTGATGAGGCACTGGGCTCCATCCTTAAAAGCCAATGTAGCTCAGGGGTAGAGCACTTCCATGGTAAGGAAGGGGTCGGGGGTTCAAATCCCTTCATTGGCTCAATGAATTTATTAAGAATTAATTATTAATTACACCGAAATAAAAATTTTTTAAACCGATGGCTAAGCAAATTTTTGAAAGAACTAAACCGCACGTTAATATCGGAACGATTGG
>JBFKOL010000095.1:0-13142 GCA_041628815.1 Saprospiraceae bacterium
GCCGCAGGAATCGACAAAGTAGAGCCTCCATTTTGGTGGTCTGGAATGCAACACCCCCAACTTCAGTTATTGATTCACGGTGACAATATTGCCCATTTAGATGTACATACAGCGCATCAAGATCTTATCATTTTATACACACATAGGGGTCCTAGTAATAATTACCTTTTCGTCGATCTCGATTTATCACAGGCTTCTCCGGGCATCTACGTGCTGGATCTTATCGACGGCGAAGAAATCATCGAACAAATCACCTATGAGTTAAAGAAACGGTCAGGTGATTTATTCTCCAAAAAGGGCTTCGATAGTTCGGATGTGCTCTATCTGATCACACCGGATCGATTTGCCAACGGCGATCCAGCCAATGATGAGGTAGCCGGATTACGTGAAGGATTGAACCGTAGTGAACCCTATGGGCGCCACGGTGGTGATATCCGAGGCATCATCAACCATCTCGATTACATCAAGGATTTGGGGTTTACAGCCATATGGTTGAATCCCGTTCTCGAGAACGACCAGGATCAATGGTCGTACCACGGATATGCCACAACAGATTATTACAAGGTGGATCCACGATTTGGCTCCAACGAAGAATATCTCGAGCTAAGTCGTAGAGCCGAGGCTATGGGTATAAAGTTGATCATGGATATGATCGAAAATCATTGTGGGTCCAGGCATTGGTGGATGGAGGATTTCCCGTTTCCAGACTGGGTAAATTTCCAGGATATGCCATACCAAGGTACCAACCACCGGAAATCTACGCTTCATGATCCTTATGTATCGAAAATTGACCGTACACTCATGACGGATGGATGGTTTGTCCCTGCCATGCCAGACCTCAATCAACGAAATCCATTTATGGCTCAATATCTTATACAAAACTCCATATGGTGGATTGAGTATGCTCGCCTGTCAGGCATACGGCAAGACACCTACTCTTATCCTGACCGGGATTTTATGTCGGAGTGGACTTGCAGAATTATGCAAGAGTATCCTTACTTCAATATAGTCGCCGAGGAGTGGACGGAAAATATACCTACCATTGCCTATTGGCTGAAGGACAAGGTTAACCACGATGGATACACTTCTTGTTTGCCTTCGGCTATGGACTTTCCATTAAATGCAGTTCTGGCAAAAAGTATGATGGAGGAAGAAGGATGGAATACCGGTTTCAGGAGAATTTATGAAATACTGGCCAACGATTTTCTTTATCCACACCCTGAGGATCTAGTAATATTCCCAGATAACCATGACATGAGCCGAATATTCACTCAGGTAAATGAAAATATCAATGCGTTTAAAATGTCCGTTACTTTCATTGCAACCATGCGCGGAACTCCTCAATTCTATTACGGCACAGAGATTTTGATGAACAACCCCGGTACAACCTCGCACGGTGTTATCCGGTCTGACTTCCCCGGAGGATGGCCAGGAGACGAAGTAAATGCCTTCACGGGAAAAGGAATGCACGAAAAAGCACTTGAAACACAGCAGTTCTTTCAAAAAATCCTGACGTGGCGTAAAAATGCGTCAGCCCTGCACCATGGTAAACTTATGCATTTCATTCCTGAGGAAGGTATCTACGTTTATTTCCGGTATAGCGATGATCATAAAGTGATGGTCATTCTCAACAAGAATACAGACCCCTTTCGCCTTGGACTCGACCGTTTCAAGGAGATTTTGGGCGAGGCAAGCCAAGGAACAGATATTCTGACGGGAAAAGCGTTATCCCTGGTGAATGAAATAGAACTGCCCGCTGATCCAGTTTTCATCATAGATATTAATCCATGAATAAATCTTCGAGGTTTCTCCTCATTTGGCTGGCATCTTCTTTTGTTGGATCCATTATTTTCGGACAAAGTGTAGAGATCCTTTTCCAGGTTAATATGAACTACCGTATCGACCAGGGCATGTTCAATCCATCGTTCCAATTTGTAGATGTGGCCGGTTCTTTTAATGGTTGGGATGGAACCGAACACCGACTCAGCGACTCGAATCAAGATGGTATCTATGAGAGAGTGATTCCCGGTTTTATCATTGGAGAAAGCATCGAATTCAAATTTCGCATTGACGGAAAATGGGACGGCAGGGAAGAATTCCCAGGTGGTGGACCTAACCGCAGCTACCTTGTAGTAGATACCGAAAATGTTATCGATGTATGGTACAATAACGAAATACCTCCAGGTGAAGGGTTTCAAGCTGACTTCACTGCTTCGACCAGGTCATTTTACAGCGGAGGAGTAGTAGAGTTTGTCAACACAACAGCAGGGGAATTTCAAGAAACAACATGGCATATTGAAGGGGGTAAGCCTTCGGTGTCCATGCAAGACCGGCCCAAAATATATTACGACAGGCCTGGCCTTTACGATGTAACACTCATCGTTTCTGATGGGCAATTTTCAGATACAATTGTAAGGCCTGATTATATCGAAGTCAAGGAGCGCAATTTATCAAACCACTCATGGTGGAATGAAGCAGTTTTTTATGAAATATTTGTCAGGAGCTTTCAGGACAGCGATGGAGATGGAATTGGCGACATTCAAGGGCTCATAGATCGTCTTGATTACCTGAATGATGGTGATCCGGAAACCAGCGAAGACCTGGGTATCACAGGAATATGGCTCATGCCTGTGAATCCCTCTCCCAGTTACCACGGATACGATGTGACCAATTATTTCGATGTAAATTCAGATTACGGTAGCCTTGATGATTTCAAAAGGCTTGTGTCTGAAGCTCACCAGCGTGGTATTCGGATCATCGTAGATTTCGTGATGAATCACACCTCACGTGATCATCCATGGTTTGTGGAGTCATCTCAAGGCGCCTCTGCAGCAAGAAGGAATTGGTACCGTTGGGAAGGCCTAAAACCAGCACAGACGGGTCCATGGGGCCAAAACGTTTGGCATCAGCATCCCACCGGGTTCTATTACGGGCTATTCTGGGACGGTATGCCAGACCTGAATTACAATGAACCTGCAGTGACGGAGGTCATGCTGGAAGCGGCAGAGTTTTGGCTAAACGATGTAGGTATCGATGGATTCAGGTTGGATGCGGTTAAATACATTATCGAAGAAGATGATGTGCTTGAAGATAGCGAAGAGACCATACTTTTTTGGCAATTATACCAGGATGCAGTCAAACAAATGAAGAATGATGCTTTCTCCGTGGGAGAAGCATGGACAAGTACCAACAGGGTATTGTTGTATGTCGATAATGACGGACTCGATATGTGCTTTGAGTTTGATTTGGCGGGATCCATCATCAGAAGTGTGAATGGTCAAAATGCCAGTGAAGTTTCTAAACAAATTCAAGAGGTTTACAACCTATACCCACATCTTCAGTATGGCACGTTCCTCACCAACCACGACATGAACAGGGTTTTCAATGAATTGGACGCTTCCTTTGAAAAAAATAAAACGGCTGCTGCCATTTACCTTACACTGCCCGGGACACCTTTCCTGTATTATGGTGAAGAAATAGGAATGCGAGGCCTCAAACCCGATGAATTCATCCGCAGACCCATGCAATGGACCACTGGTTCAGGAGCCGGATTTACCACTGGAAGTCCATGGATAGCCCTGAACTCAGATTACCCTACCGTAAACGTCTCCAACCAGCAAAATCAATCAGGATCCCTGTGGCGATTTTATAATCAAATGATTCATCTGAGAAATGACAACAAGGCTTTAAGCATTGGTGCATATCTTCCCGTACTATTCGAAGACTCCCGCATTTTAGGATTCAAAAGAAAACACGATGACAGCGAGGTAATGGTGTTCATTAATCTGAGCGATCAATCCATCTCAGGAACCGGCTTTGATCTCAGTATAGCAGGATATCTCCCTGGTGACAATAGGTTCACCAATTTGATGACAGGAGAAGATCGGACTTTTTTTGTGACGGATCAAGGTAAATCTTCCATTGATATTGCTTCCCGAGAAATCATAGTACTGGATTTATTGAAGTCTACATCAGTCATCGATCCGACTATGAGCACATTGGACCTCACCGTGAGTCCAAATCCAGTTTCCAACAAATTGATACTCAGCAGTCAAGTTAGCACCAGCAAAGAGGACACCTTCAGAATCATAGATATAAATGGGCGTATCAGGGCCAGTGGGGACATCCCTCAAAATCATTGTTGGGATGTTTCAACCATCGAATCGGGAATCTACTTTTTGCAAATCATCAACGATAGAAGTATCCATTCCGCGAGCTTCATTATTGAAAAGCATTAACCAACTACGCGGTATACCCAAGTTTCTCAAAACCAAAATTCCACTCCCTACCTACACGCTTTTTTAGCCTGTCATCAAGAACATGGATATTTTTCTTGTAGGATCTTACCTGGTCGATGTATGCCTGCATATTATCCCTGGCTACCGGATCCAGGTTGATGTCAAATGTCCTGTAAATATTTTTGATTGCTGCCATAGGATCTTTTTCAAAATCTTCAAATTTCACTTCAACGAGCTGATCTTTAGGAATTTCAGATCGCGTATTAAAATAGCGTTTCATGACTTTTTTGTAGTAGTAGATAATCTTGTCATTTACCTGTTCATCACTGAAGTCGTGAAGAAATTGCGTTGTAACGACCCGGTCATACATCAGCTTGGTAGACGGAAATATATCGTAGGGATTCCTGTATATATGGATGAAGCGTGCCCTGGGAAAAATTTCCATCAGTTCACGTACGCGTCCTGTATTATGTGGATTCTTGATCAACAGCCATTTCCCTGGATGAACTACCGAAATTCTTTTCATAAGATACTTATACGCTTTTTTCCAGAGATGTTTTTCTCTTCCACTTGTTCCTTCGAAGACTGCATATTTCTTGAAAAATGCCTCGTTTGAAGGAAAAAAGAAACTGTGACTTGCACTGCGAAGCGAACGGGTCGCTAGTGGATTCTCTTCTTCGGTAGGCAATGTCATTTGAAGCTCAATGTTATCCTGCGGCCGTCTTTGGGGCATCAAGGGAGTAAGTGTTTTTCTCAACCAGCTACCTCCTGCCAAGGCCAAGTTGGGAAAAAAGGCATTGTAATAATCCAGAAACCCAAACTGTGGGTCTTTTGCCATCAGATAGTGAAGAAAGGTAGTTCCACTACGCCAGTGACCAATAATGAAAACAGGGTCTTTGAGAGGAGCTGTCTTTCTGAGACGAAGAAAAACGATGAAGTCGTTGATCCATTGAAAAGGCAGGGAAACAATTGCCAGCAATGTAATGACGAGTGCTCTTGGCACTTCGCGCAATCCTACGCCCCTGTTCATCAACAATAGCCTGAACCACATCATAGGCCTGCAAAACCAATACTGGTGAACCAACCCCTTTTTAATCACTATCTACCTGACTTGCTTTACTAAAATCTTCACCCTTCCTGAAAATACTGAACATGGCTTCGTGCACTTGTTTTGTATACATCGGCGGAATATCGTGACCCATTCCATCAATGTACAGTGTGTCCACATTGGGAATCATGGATGCATATTTGGGTGCATGTTCAAATGGTATCAAAGGGTCATCCTTGCCATGTATTACCAGTGTTGGAATTTTGATCAATGGAAGTAACTCATATCGCGAACCTGACTTTTCAATTGCTGCAGTGTGCTGATCACCGACGCGCGGGTTAAACCCCCGTCTATCTCTTATTTCAAATAATGTTCTGTTCACTACCTTCTCTATATCAACGGTATAAGGTCCATCACCGCTGAGAAGTTCTGCCATGGCGACGTGAAATCGGATCACATTGGGCTCGTTCTGAACAATGAGATATCTGACACCCAATTTCTGCATATCGCCGATGAAGTCTTGAGGTACGGGGGGCAATTCCGGATCATTGATATTTCCCGAAGACATTATGGAAGTGAGGCTAAGCACTCTTTCCGGGTGTTCGGCGGCCATCAATTGGGCAATCATTCCACCCATTGAAGCTCCAACTATATGTGCTTTCTCAATTACCAGGTCATCCAAAATAGCCAAAGCATCATCTACCATATCCGAAAGGTCGTATGCATTATCTTCATCCCAGTTTTCTATCCAGTCTGAAAGACCCGTACCCCGGTTGTCATACCTTATCACATGGTAACCAGAGTCAACAAGTGGTTGACAAAAGTAATTGGACCAGTTGATGCCGGTTGTACTGTGCCCCATGATCAATAGCACGGTACCATTGCTCGAGATCCCCGGGGCAATATGTTCGTACCAGATATCAATACCGTCGTTATTGATTACATCGGTCTCGCCCAGGTAAATACCTGCAGGTTCTTTATCCAGTTGAGCAGTGATTTCTTCCTGGGTGCGCTTGGGCAGGTCGGGTGCTGATCCGACCCATCGGGCTGCAAGGAACAATACTATCAATAAGACTCCCATAAAAGTCCACAATATGCGATTCTTCATGCTTTAGAATTAGGGCTCAAAAATAGATCATCTTTTTTAACAGGAATTGAATTGTCGTGTGATAAAATGCTACATTCAGAATTTCCATAGGCCAAAACTAAACCGTGGACCGAACATCTAAAAACTCCTTAATTGTTTCCTTGATATCGTCATTTTTAATGTTGGCACTTTTAGATTGCCGTGTTCCAATCGAAAGCCCACACAGAGAAATATCCCTGGATGAAGGCACCAATATGTCCATAGCTCTCTCTCCTGATGGCAGATATTTGATTACTGATGTTCTTGGCAGACTCTGGAAAATACCCGTCAAAGGTGGCAAAGCACTCCCCCTCACCAATGAATATGGAAACGCTAGACAACCTTCATGGTCACCGGAGGGAAATGCCCTCGCTTTTCAGGCATATTGGGAGGGGAACTGGCACATCTATCGATTAGATATAGAAAATAACTCCGTCGAACGACTGACAGATGGAGCATTCGATCATAGAGAACCATATTGGTCACCGCGAGGAGAGGCCATAGTCTATTCATCTGACAGGGAAGGCAGCTACGACATATGGTTGAGATCCCTCGAAACAGGATTGACGCACCAGGTAACAAAATCTGACTTCAATGAATACGAACCTGCCTGGGCCGTCGGATCAGATCGAATTGCCTATGTTTCAGACGACCCCAACGCTCCAGGTATCCACATGATTTCTTTGACTGATTCAACGCATGAATATGTTATGGCAACTACGAAAGAAGTTCATGGCATCGAGTTCGACAGTGATGGTACAGGAATAAGTTATGTAGAGATGTCTTTTCAAGAATGTGCGATGAATTATATCACCGTGGCTGGGCGTGGGACTACGGTTCAACAACTTAGCGAGAATGGTGAGGATGTGTTTCCCTTTCGATTACAGTGGACAGACGACAACACTTTTATCTATGCGGCCGATGGCAAAATCAAGCGCAAAGAGCTGGATTCAAGGAATATTTCTGAAATACCTTTTGAGGTGACAGTTGCAATTCCAAATCACCACTACGAGAAAAGAAAAAGAAACTTCGATGCCCAAAAAAACATCCTTGCCAAAGGGTTGGCATGGCCGGACTTGTCTCCCGACGCCCTTTCATTGGCTTGCGTAATGCTTGGAGATGTTTGGATTATCCACGAAAATGGTTATTCTAACAGGCTTACCCATGACAGTCATCTGGAGATGTACCCAGAATGGTCACCCGATGGAAAAAATCTGGCCTATCTCAGTGACAGAGATGGTGCTTTCCATCTGTACATACGCAACCTGGAAAGCGGAAGTGATCGAAAATTAAGTGAATTGCCCGGAGATGTATCTGGGATAGCATGGTCACCGGAAGGCGGCCATATAGCCGTTTCGTCGGCATTTGGCCCACGCCTCGGGAAGGTATCAGTTGTCAGCATTTCTAATGGGCATTCCCGTGACGTAACACCGTATTTGACAAGTAGCCCTGGTGCACCCTCATGGTCTCAGGACGGCAAATCCTTAGCATTTGGAATTTTGTCCCCTTATTCAACCAGATTCAGAGAAGGTGTAAATCGTATAGTTCGGTATGATTTGCAAGGGAATTTCAAAGGCGTGATAGGCACCAATGGCGGGCTGTCATTAGGAGTAAGGGCAAAAGATGGCCCAGCCTGGTCACCTGACGGAAAGTATATGGCGATTGTTTCATCGGGTCGTCTCTTAATCTGGCAGTTGGACACAAAGGGCAATGCTGTGTCGTCTACCCGGGAGATCACAGAGAAATGGACTGATGTACCTTCATGGGATGGAAGCGGACGAAGACTGGGATATCTCTTCGGCAATGAATACAGGATCTTTGATTTGGAAACCGGGAAAAATAGAACCTTTAAAATCAAACTGTCCTGGGATCGACAAGTAGAGGATCAACGTACGGTTATCCACTGCGGTACTCTCTTTGATGCAAAGAGCGGTTCAGTCCAAGAGATGGTCGATGTATACATCATCGGAAACCGTATTATGGGTATACATCCTGCAGGGCAGGTTCAATTTCCTGAAGATGCTGTACATATAGATGCCCTGGAACAATTCGTCATGCCTGGAATGATTGATGTCCACGCTCACCAGGGAAGCTGGGGAGGCAAGAAAATGGGTCTGGCCTGGCTTTCCTGGGGAGTAACAAGTACACGCGATCCGGCTTCTGATCCCTACGATGCCTTAAATCGAAAAGAGGGTATGGAATCCGGAAACCTAATAAGTCCGCGGGTTTTTTTTACGGGTAGTCCCATCGATGGCAACAGAATTTACTATAGCGGCGCTTCCACACATAGCACGGAAAAGCAAGTTTTGGACCAGATTGAGAAAGCCTCACTGCTGGAATATGATATGGTGAAGACCTATGTTCGTCTTCCTGACCCACTTCAAAAAATAGTCATCGATGCATCACATCAGATTGGATTACCCGTTTCTTCGCACGAGCTGTATCCTGCCATCTTGTTCGGTATTGATGGCGTAGAACACATTCTTGGTACAAGCAGAAGAGGTTATTCACCCAAGATGACTTATTGTGGCAACAGCTATGATGATGTAACTTCGCTTCTTGCTGCTTCTGGAGTGTCTTTTACCCCGACTACGGGGATATATGTTTCCTATGCATACCTATTGTCGCAGGATTCTTCCATCCTGGAGGATCAAAGATTTAAGTACTTCGCCTCGCCTAATTATCTGACAAGTGCCAAGGCCTCTTTAGATGAAGTTAGAACTGCCCCTCTTCTTTGGGAGAGGCAATTTAAAAATTCCATGGCTGCGGTATTGGATGTACATCAAAAGGGAGGAACTATCTCTGCCGGAACGGATTCACCTATTATTCCGTACGGCATGGCGCTTCATATGGAACTCAGGGCCTATGCAGCTGCTGGGATGTCCAATTCGGACGTTTTAAAAACAGCCACTGTCAATGCTGCCAAAGCACTAGGTGTGGAAGAACAACTCGGCACCATAGAAGAAGGTAAACTTGCAGACCTCATTATTCTCAATGCCAACCCACTGGAAAAGATCGAAAACACAATTGACGTTGACAAGATCATGGTCAACGGTGCCATGTGGAGTTTGTCTGAGCTCCTAAACAAATGAGGCCACCACATTAATTGTGATGGCCTCATCGATCTATGTGCCAACAGAAATGATTTTTATCCAAGGAGTGCTTCCTCCCTGACAAACGGCTGGCTATAAAGTCTCGTTCCTGTAGCGCGATACAGTGCATTGGCCAGAGCTCCTGATATCGGGGGCAGAGAAGGCTCGCCCAGGCCTGTAGGGTCGATACCGTTCTCGACAAAAAATGTCTCTATTTCCTCCGGTGCTTCTCCATGGCGGATGAGCCTGTATGAATCAAAATTCTTTTGTTCGGGCATACCGTCTGCGAAGGATAGCGCGCTGTACATGGCATGTCCGATACCATCCACGATGCCACCCTCGATCTGGTTGTTGGCCCCTTCCGGATTAATTACGATCCCACAGTCAACAGCACACCACACTTTTTTAATCTTTGGTGCTCCATCGACCATTACGATGTCGAGAACCTGGGCAACATAAGAGTTGTGGCAATAGTAGGCAGAAACACCCCTGAAAACGCCGGCCTCTTCATTTCCCCAACCGCATTTTTCCTTCACCAGTTTCAAGACGCCAGCATAGCGCTCGGCGTCATAGTCGTTATCGGAACCCACTGGATTGGCAATGGCGCGGTCAAAAAGTTCCAACCTGAAATCAATGGGATCTTTTCCTGCGGCTTCAGCCACTTCATCTAAAAAAGATTGTTCGGCGCCGGCAATGAAATTACTTCTGGGTGCCCTCCATGCTCCTGTAGAAATATTGGATTCTAGGGTATGGTTCTCTGCTAAGTAGTTGTCCACTGCCCCGGCTGGATACCGGTTGGCAAAGACCGGGCTGCCATGTGTTCCTGCACCACGAACATGAAATCCCACCAAGTTGTTGTCTTTATCCAGGGCAGCCCTGTAGGTGACTTTGTAGGCAGGTCTATAGGTGCCTTGGCTCATGTCATCTTCACGGGAATAAATCAGTTTCACCGGTGCGCCGACCTGTTTGGATATAAGGGCGGCCTCAGTTCCAAAATGTCCATACAGCCGTCGGCCGAAACCTCCTCCCATCCTGGTCATCATGATGGATACTTTTTCTTCGGGTAAATCAAGAACCGAGGCAATCGTCTTTCTCAAAAATTCCGGTGTTTGAATCGGGCCAATCAATTCGGCACTGTCTTCTTTTACATCAGCAAAGAAATTCATCGGTTCCATAGTATTATGTGCCAGGAAAGGGGCTGAGTAGGTTCTTTCAATGACTTTTGCGGCATTGCGGAATGCCCTTTCGGGATTACCATCTCTCCTGGCTGGCGCTGACGTCTTCTTTGAAACAAGGGCAGAGAGGGATCTGGCATGATCGGTGCTGCTCTCACCGGGACTAACTCTTTCCCAGTCAATTTTCAGCGCTTTTTTCGCCTTCATAACCTCCCAGGTAGTATTGCCCACGACAGCTACTAGCTGAGGAAAAGCATTGACATCAGACCATTGCTTATCCATTCCTTCCGGTTCGGCATCAATGACAATTACATCCTTAATACCTGGCATCGCTTTGGCCTGAGAATCATCGACAGACTTGAGCTTCATCCCAAAAGATGGTGGATGGGCGATGGTTGCGATTAGCATACCTTCTTTGTCGATATCTAAACCAAACAAGGGCTGTCCGGTGGCAATTTTCACACCATCTACATTCTTGGTCGGGGTACCAATGATGTGGAAATCTTTGGGGTCCTTTAATTCGACCTCTTCAGGTACAGGTACGGAAGCTGCAGCGGAGGCAAACTTGCCGTAGCCCGCTTTTTTGCCGCTGGACTCGTGTTTTATAGTTCCTTTATCGGTAATCAATTCATCAACAGGTACCTGCCATTCATTGGCTGCCGCTTCCATAAGCATGCGTCTTGCTGTAGCACCTGCCATCCTCAAACTGTTCCATCCCTGTCTGATCGACTGACTACCGCCCGCCAACTGGCGGGTAAAGCTCTCTGTATCCAACCCTGCTTGTTCTACGATCACTTTCTTCCAATCCACATCCAACTCTTCAGCAACGATCATGGGCATGGCAGTTTTTACATTCTGACCGATCTCGGGATTGGGTGACATAATGGTCACAATTCCATTGTCTCCAATTTTGAGGAAACCGTTGATATTAAACCATTCGTCAGGAAGGGCCATACCCGCCTCAGCATCCCTGGCACAAGAAGAGAGCCAGCTGAAGCCCAGTACCATTCCTCCTCCGGCAAGGGCAGACGCCTTTAGAAATGAACGTCTTTTAAAACTAGTTTTTATGAGTGTCATGATATCTTTTTTTAAGTGAATAGAAGTGAATCCGTTGTCAACTCATTTTTGAAGACGCGGTTTTAATCGCTGCTTTGATACGGATGTAGGTTCCACACCGGCAAATATTGCCGTGCATGGCAGCGTCGATGTCGGTATCAGTCGGATTTGGATTGTCTTTGAGAAGGGCTGCTGCACTCATTATTTGTCCGGATTGGCAATATCCACATTGTGGGACGTCGTGCTCAATCCAAGCTTGTTGTACAGGATGGTTTCCATTTTTGGATAAACCTTCAATGGTGGTAATGGATTTCCCTTCAGCACCCGAAACCGGCAGGATACAAGACCTTACTGGAACACCGTCAAGGTGTATGGTGCACGAACCGCATTGAGAAATACCACAACCGTATTTGGTACCATAAAGCTTAGCATGATCCCTAATAACCCAGATAAGCGGGGTGTCGGGCTCCACATCAAACTGCTGCTTTTTACCGTTGATCGTTAGATTGAAAATGGCCATAATTGTTGATTTGTCAGAAAAGAATTTTCATAATGGTACGTACCGAAACAAGGTATCGGAGTAGTCGCCTAAATATATGAGAAATTGAGAGACCGCACAACAGACTTAACCTTCGACTCACAAGATAAAGAGGCCAAAACTAAAAATCCTTGCGGATAGCCAGCCTCCCAATCATCCATGCAGGGAAAACCACCCAGGTGAAGAGGATGCCAAAAGCAATCAAAATGCCCAATGAGTTGCCTAGAAATTTTTGAAAAACGGCTCCAGTATAACCCATCAGAGCGGAAATGTCCAGCTTGAGAAGTATAAGTATTCGTGATAGATCTATCGGATTGAAAAGAGAGGCCACCAAAGCCGGGGTTTCAAGTGGGTAGTCACTGAAGTAAGCCAGACCGAGTAACAACAATCCATCATAAATGATTGCGAAAAACAACCAGATAAAAATGGCGATACCGAATCCTCTGATTCTATCATCGAAATACATTGCCATGAGATAGGCTAAAGCTGAAAATATCGCCGATAAGAGTACTCCCGTTACCAATAAGACTAAATAATTCCATACCTGGTCAGAATAAAAAATGCCATAAGCAACAAATGGCATACCCACACCCAGCAGGAGACACAAGGACAATGAGGATGCAATGCCAGTATATTGACCGAGAAATATCGTTCGACGGGGTATGGGCTGGGCCAGTAGAAGTTCTATAAAGTCCCTGGATTGATAATAGTACATTACACCGAAAATCGTAGCTATCAATGGAACCAAGACAAGTACAAGATTCATCAAGGTGATAATGACTTTGGCAATATCCGTGTTTAAAAGGAAGAGGCTAAGGGTTAAAACCAGGTAAAACCCCGCATAAAAGAAGGTCCATTTTCTTCTGACC
>JBFKOL010000096.1:0-12958 GCA_041628815.1 Saprospiraceae bacterium
CAACCGATATCGACTTCTGGCTGATCCCGTTCTTAGCTGCTGCCGCTGCCTGCTTCGCGGCGATGATTCTGACTTTCTTTCTTCGGATCCCGAGTCAAAATAAGGTTAGCTAGTTGATATGTAGAATTTGTTGACCTCAGCCTTAAAAATATATCCTTCCATGCTTTTTCTATTCAGTCGTTGATGTTGTAGTGCCGTTTTCGATGGCATTCTTGAATCTATCATAATTTTCTGCCTATAACCTGTACGACTGCCTTCGCTAGTTACCGGGGCGATCAGGAGCAAAACATTGTAGCGAAGCGGAAATACCGAAGCATTTCAGTACTCCTGCCGAAATAGCCTTCAACAGGTACTTCTGTGCCACCGGTGAAATATTGCTGGTCGTCATCTGGTTTCTCGTTGCATTGCAGGTTTGCTCTACAAACGAATTGTGTAAATTCACTTGTTATCTGCACCCATGGATTAAACAAGAAAACACCAAAAAAAGAAATTAAGAAAGCCGAAAATATCAGAAAACTTTACTTGGAAAAGAAATCATGAAAAAATGAAATTGACATCAATAGACAAGCTTACTGATGAGATTATTGGTCAGAGTGGGACGCAAGAAAGAGAGGAATTCGAATATGAATTGAAATTGGAGATACTTGGTCATCTGATTAAATCCGTGAGGAAACAAAAAAACTTGACACAAGAGCAATTTGGTCAATTGGTTGGTATACAAAAAGCACAAATTTCAAAGCTTGAGAATAATACGAAAAATTTCAGGATCGGGACCATTATCAAAGTACTGGATGCCTTAGGAGCACGCGTGAAAATCTCAGCCAAACTTTAGACTCAATGATCAAAATCTTCCGTACCATACGCCAAAAATTACTCGCCGAAAGTCGCTTCAATAGGTACATGATTTACGCCATCGGTGAAATCCTTCTCGTCGTCATTGGTATACTGATCGCACTACAGATCAACAACTGGAACGAAGCAAGAAAAACACGAGTGAACGAGATCAACTATCTCAAAAATCTAAAGGCCGATTTGATCAAAGAACTCGAAAACAATGTGAGCTTCGAAACTTTTCGCTTTGGCAAAGCCAGCAGCAGCTCCTTCCTATTGAATACACCCTGTCCAAAAACCATCGCTGAGGCAAAAACATATACGGACCAGTACGTATCGGTGTTCATGTGGGACACGTATGTACCCAACAACAATACCTTCTTGGAGCTCTTGAGTTCGGGCAACCTCAGTTTAATCAGCAATGACTCCATAAAAAATGATCTCTTGCAACTGGATAAACAGTACGCCAGGATTGCCACTGTCGAGGAACACATGAGAAGGGAATTCGAACATTATCTGTATGATGTAAGTATAAAGAATATTGCCATACTGTCCTTTGCAGATATGAGCAGCCCTACCTATGGTTTGCCCGACAGGTTGCGCATTGAGGACATTCCGGGATCACAGCACGAAAAAATGATTGAAGATGCCTATTGGCTTTGCAACCATGAAACCTTTAACAATGGTTTAAAACTGGCCTTGATGAACAATGGCTACCTGGCCAATATGCATAAAGACCTGACCGCGTATATTCGAAATGTGATTCGAAACATGGATGAAGAGATTGCAAAATGAGGAAAGAATGATTCATTTTTTATAAAACCTGGCATACCGACAGGAACTTATTATTGAAAAGAATATTACAAATAGCGGATTCTCGAGTACAGCTAACTGGGGAAAATGGCGTATGAAATCGAGGACGAAATCAATCAATATGAATAAAAACACCCGATTGACGGCCATTGTATTTTTATTATTCAACGCCCTATCTGCAATGTATGGAGGAGGCAGTTTGATTTATGATCCATCCGGAGAACTGTTGGGCATGCCTATTGAGTTTTTGGAAAAGTCTCCGTTCAAAAGCTTTTTGATACCAGGAATCATTTTGTTTACGGTAAATGGCTTGTTCAATCTTTTGGTCGCGATTCTAGGGATAGTAAAAAGTAAACTTTTCCCTGATCTTACCATCCTATGTGGCGTTTTGCTGGTGGGTTGGCTATCTGTACAAATAATGATCATTAAGGCATTCTCGCTTATGGCACATGGCCCATATTATCTTGTTGGAATAATTTTGATTTTCGTTGGTTACAAACTTAGGGTTGAGGAAAGACAATTAAATCTACATGTACAATGACCTTATTTCGATTTTTCTTCTCTTGTTTGCAGTGGTCGGCTGTAAGAACCCCGAAAACAGTACAACCAAAACTAGTAGTCAGATGGACCTCCAAAATATACTGGCGAACATCAACCATGGGCACTTGGGCAACTTAGCATGGTTGAACGAGCCGAAATCCTTTTTATTAGAAAACGGGACCTTACAAGTAGTAGCCGGAAAAGGCACGGACTTTTTCAACAACCCGGTCGACGGTACCATCCATTCTTCAGCCCCCTTTTTGTATCAAAACATTCGTGGAGATTTCGTGGCAACAGCACTGGTCCGGCCTGACTTTACCTCCATGTGGAACGCGACGGCACTGATGGTGCTTATCGATTCTGTCCACTGGATCAAATTTGCCTTCGAAAACTCGGATGCCACGGGCAACAGCATCGTTTCCGTAGTCACAAAGGGTGTCTCCGACGATGCCAATGGCGTGATGTTAAGTGATCAAAACGAGGCCTGGCTCAAACTGATCCGAAAAGGAGACAATTATTCCATGTTCTGGTCCAAGGATGGTAGGAACTTCAAAATGGCCAGGTTGTGTGCTATGCCTGCAGCCGATCCCGTGAAGCTTGGGATGGAGTTCCAGTGCCCGGTCGGAGAGTCTGCAAAACACGAGATTACCTATTTCGGACTGTCGGCAACCACCGTAAACGATTTAAGAAAAGGAGAATAAAAAGTTCATCCTTTTCTTCTCTTTCATCTTTGATCCTTCATACTTTTTTCCCAGCGATGATTCACATTGTACGTTGTAAACATCTTCATTGCCGTATCCTGGACAAACCTTTTAAGTTCCATGTCTTTCAATGACGTGAAACTCCATTGTTTTTGCCACAACCTGTCTTCCACATAACGGATAAGTAATTCTTTTTCAAAACAACACTCCCCTACATCGACCAATTTGACTTCCTCAGACTGAGTTAGGCCATAGTTGATCGTAAAATTGAAGGTGGATTCAAAAAATCCATGCCGCCACATTTCGCGCATAAACTCAAAACACTGTACAATTACACGCTTGTTTTCTTGCAAGGTATGCTGCTCAAAATAATCACCCAATGTAACCAACCGCTCCTGGATGATATGATCTTCATTGAATTGAATGATACCGAAAAATTTATGAATGTGATCTTTGTTTCTCAACTCGTTGAATTGAGCTTCCGTAAATCCGAATTTTTCATGGGTCAAAGCGAAGAGCTTGTTTGGACTCAATAGCAATTCCGGATGCCAGTAAACGAGCTTCAACATGACCCAGGAGATATCTTGTCTCCTCTTTATTACGCTGCTGCCGTTGAAGAAGTTTACGTATTGCAAACCTCGTTTTGTCCTGCTTACTGTACCGGCTTTCATATGTGATAAAGCTCGACTATTAATTGCCCTATTCCTGTTTCATCGCTGCCTGATTCTTAAAACGGACTAGATGCGTGCGCCAAGAGTATACTTTGACTTAACCCTCCTTGATTAAGGTACGAAATATTCAGCGATATCGACAATTAGACATGGAGACACCACACCTCAACACCGACAATAAAACCTGATACTTTGAATCACACAAAAGAAGAGCTCAATTATTGAGTTGCGGCGGAGTATTTTTTGGGTTTACTGGTAATTTCGGATTTGCATGAATTGCACATCATGACTATCCTTATCCTGAAAAAGCATTTGCAATGAACTATACAGAAATCGAATTTACCATACGCAAAGAAGTCGCCGTAATTAAATTCAACCGCCCCGGGGTCATGAATTGTGTCGGCCCGGACACCCATCGGGAACTGCTGTCGGCCTGGCAGGAATTTAAAACCAACGACCAACTAAAGGTAGCCATCATTACCGGTGCCGGCGACCGCGCTTTTTGCAGTGGCGGAGACCTGAAAGCTGCAGTTGACGGTGAATTGCTAGGTATGACAGAACACGAAAAGCAAATGCACCGCGAAGGAAAAGTACCCGGCATTTTGGGTCCCACCCGGTGGACCGATATTTATAAACCCATCATAGCGGCCGTAAATGGAGTTGCCTATGCCGGTGGTCTCGAATGGGCGTGTTTTGCGGACATGCGAATTGCAGAAGAACATGCCTCGTTTGGCGTAACCTGTAGAAGATGGAACATCGGATTGGCCGATGGCGGCACACAACGTCTGCCCAGGATTGTCGGTATGGGGCGTGCGCTCGAACTCATCATTACCGGAAAAGTAATCAATGCGCAGGAAGCTTACAGGATTGGCCTGGTGAATGAAGTCGTACCCAAAGGCCATTCCTTGACTCGCGCTCTGGAAATAGCCGAATATATCTGCAGCCTTCCTCAGCCCGCTATCCGGACCGACAAGGAAGCCGCCATACGAGGGTTTGGCAAAAGCCTGGACGAGGGATTGCGTATTGAGGCCGAAAAATTCCTGGACTCCATTCATGCTCCTGAAACCATAGAAGGACTGAGACAATTCAACGAGCGGCTGCATCCGGACAGGCGGTATGACGAAGAAATCAAAACGCCGGGAATCATCAGGAAAAAGTAGATATTCATAGTGAAAAACGAAGATTTCGTTTGAGCCCAACATTTTTCTGAAAGACTGGAAAAACAAAGTAAAAGTTAGAATCCAAATGGCACCACCCGTCCGATTGAACCATCACCAGACTATTGGAAAAGATTGAAACCGTATGAAAAATTACATCAACGTATTTTTGTTAACAACCTTCTGTTTGGGTTGTAATCAAACCATCAATAATTCCAACACCATGAAAGACCCAACAAATTCAAAAACCGATGTGAGCCTACCAGACGAACAGACGCCAAAGGTGACCGGCATCGGGGGTATCTTCTTTTTCTCGGAAAACCCGCAAAAGACAAAGGAGTGGTATGCCGAAAACCTGGGGCTCCAGGTCAATGAATGGGGCTCGAGTTTTGAGTTCAGGAATGCCAACCGGCCAGAAGAAATCAACTATTTACAGTGGAGTCCATTTAAAAAGGGCAGCGAATATTTCGCTCCTTCCAAAAAGGAGTTCATGATCAACTACAGGGTTCAGAACATAGAAGGACTTGTTCAAAAACTCAGGGACAACGGAGTCGTCATAGTCGATAGTATAGAAACCTATGACTATGGTAAATTCGTCCATATCATGGATGCTGAAGGCAACAAAATCGAACTCTGGGAGCCAGTCGACAGCGTTTTTACGGAAATGGGCGGCGAAACAACGAAATGAAAGATGTTTAATGCGATCTCGCCTATCGTAAGCGTATAGTATGACTTTTAGAATAGTGAAATATTTCACCATCTTAATGGGTATATTGATCCTGGTAGTTTTAAGTCTTTATATCATTCCTCCCAGACAACAAAAGTTCCAGTACGATTACAGAAACCTGGAAAGAAACCCGGGCATTAATGCCAAAGTAGGCCATTACGTAGCCGGAGTGGATCAACATTACCAGGTTACTTGGGGCGCTCAAACAGGACTGCAAATCAACTACTTTCACGAGCACCGGGACAGTTTGCGTCAATTCAGATTGACCCGGATTGATGATGATCAATTTGACATCGATGGAGATCTCAATACCACCGAAGTATGGTTTGACCTGAATCCCCAGGATTCTTCTTTGCAATTCACCCTAAAAACACAGTCAACAGAAATCACTGCCAAAAAAAATCAAGCTCCGTTTTACCGGCAGGAAGAAGTGAAATATTTCAATGATTCTGTGAGATTGGCAGCGCTTTTGTTGACCCCGGTGGAAAACCACAAATCCACTGCAATTGTATTCATTCATGGATCCGGGGTAAGCGACAGGGATAACTTCTGGTATATGCACCAGGCGGATTATTTGGCCAGGAGTGGTTTTGTCGTATTGCTCCCCGATAAAAGGGGCTGTGGCAAGTCAACCGGTATGTGGCATACGGCTACATTTACCGACTTTGCTGGAGATATCGTTGCGGCCCTGGACTACCTTTCCTCGCATAAAAAAGATGTATACAACAAAATTGGTATCGTCGGCATTAGCCAGGGCGGCTGGATAAGTCATATTGTGAATCAGGAATATGGACACCTGGATTTTGTCGTTGACGTGGTAAGTTCGTCGACCACTCCTAACAAACAGGTGCTATATGAAATTTTGAATGATATAAAAACCCGAGGGGTGCCGGCGTTTTTGGCAAAACCTCTTTCTATTGTTTTTGCAAAGAGGGCAACGGGCCGGAGAAAAATTTGGTGGGATCAGAATGGCGATTTTGATCCCATGCCATTGATGGCAAAATCAGATACACCTACTTTGAAAATCTTTGGTGAAAAAGATAAAAATGTACCCGTTTATCAAAGCCAGCAGCTGCTGAAAGGACTGTTGATCAAACACCCCGACTTGCCCATCGAAATAAAGATCTTTGAAGGTTCGCAGCACGGTTTGATGGACCCGGATAAGCGATGGATCCGGTATGACTTTTTGAATTACCTCGTTTCATGGATTGGTAACTCATAGCTAGCATTCATGTCCACAAAAATTTGAATCCAAGTCTGATTTTAAAATCAATACTTTCACCTTGGCGAAGAATTGGATCTTTATGCTCCTGGATTGCCTGAAGTATTAAGCAACAGCACAATGAAAATCATTTCGGTAAGAGATCATCCCGAGTATAAAGATACCACCATCGAATACCTGCAAAAAAGTTGGCCAGACGTATGGCCGATCATTTACGAAAATTGCGTCAACCACAGCATTAATGCCAGGAACACACTGCCACAATGGTACCTGCTGGAAAAAGCAGAAAAAATCATGGGTTGTGCCGGCTTGGTTACGAATGACTTTGTTAGTCGCGGAGATTTGTACCCCTGGTTTTGTGCTTTATTTATCGAAGCAAAGCATAGAGGGAATGGGTACGGTGCTTTGCTGATGGAAAAAGCCAAAACGGACGCGAAAAAGTTTGGTTTTGAATATTTGTACCTGAGTACCGCTCATGTTGGCTATTATGAAAAATATGGTTTTCAGTATATCGGGCAAGGGTATCACCCTTGGGAAACTGAGTCTAGGATTTATGAAATTCGGTTATAAATAGAAGTCTTATTGTACAAGAAATCAAAACGGAATGACTTTTTAAGTAATGAGACTAAATCGCTGCCCAAGCAGTCTTCTGGAATGGTTCTATGGAGAAACCCGCAGGATTCGTCAGGTTACTTTAAGTGCCTGAAACCTGAATAGATACGAATCGATAGTATTAAGATGGAACCGACCATGCCTACTCCCGGAATTTCACTATTATTATTATGAAATGCTGTCCATGATCAACCTACCCAGATGCAAATATCCTTCTGCTGCGGATATTTCCAATCATGGCTTTCAGCCACTACCGGAAACATTACCTCATATCGATTTGCACGGTGCCCAAAAATATCGGAGCAACAGGGTCAAGCCGGTAATCATCAATTCTTTCACCTCAAAACAGATCCTGGAACTGAGCAGGATCATCGCAAATTCCTTTGCAGCAAAGGAACCTATGAACCGGCATCTGCAACCACCGGTAAATATCCCGAAGAGTCTCATCCAATCCAAACATACGGATCCGTTGGGTTCGCATTCATTCGGACCGTGGACCAAGGAGAATATGTTTTACTGGTTCATACGATTAATGGTTCTCTCAGATCCTACAAGCCCCAGCGGCGACATCCGGGTAAACAAGGAATTGCTGAACTTGTCATTGGCCATACTGAATGCGAATGGTCAAATTATTGGGGGAGCGTATAATGTCCCTTTATCCCATGAAGACGATTCCCCGCCCCTCAGAGATGATCCGTTTCTCCATGCAATCCAACCTTTTATCCAGCCGCCCCTTTCGCTCATTCTGGCGCAGGAGCACTCGGCATTAGAGGCGCTGTACAGGAGGTATCCGGCCTTCGAAAAGGCTCACCGTCATGGTAAAGTGGGTTGTCATTTTCTGGTTGCCCGATCCGATTCTTTGCCGGTTGTGGATACATTCGAACTCGTGGCAGCTTCCGCAGAGCGATTCCTGGATTTGAACTATCAATTCCTGGTAATTAGCGCTACCAACGAGTGGACAGGGGCCGCTTGTGAAGCACTAAGAGGTGTGAGAGTCCACTACGCTCCATACCGGACAGAAAAGAGAGTGGCAGAAAGTGAAAATGCGAAGGCGAATGAAGTCCATAGTCCCGATGGCTTTCTTTCTGATAAAGACAGTGGGTCCATGTTCTACCTGATCAAATTGCGATGAATAACACCCAAAAAAGCGAATTGAAACGCACCCTGGGTCTTCCGTCCTTATTCGCTGTTGCCGTCGGTGTTGTGGTAGCACAGGTGTGTTTTGTTTCGATCCTTCAGGGAGTCGGCGTTGGCGGATCGAGTTTTTTTATGGCATTGATCGTGGCATTCTTGCTCACCTTGTGCTATGTATTTACTTTCTCTGAGTTGGCTTTGATGCTGCCACGAGCGGGCACCTTGAGCAGTTATACGGAAGTGGCCATGGGCCATTTCCCGGCAATCATTGCGACAATAACAGGCTACCTGGCACCAGCCATCTTTGGATTGCCTGCGGAATTATTCCTGGTGGAATACGTCCTGCAATTACTCTATCCGGGAAGTTTACCGAACGTCGGTCTGATCATCTTAGTGGGAATCACCGTATTAAACCTCCTGGGGGTTGAAATCTTTTCCACGGTACAAAATGTGCTGGCATTCATGATGATTGTTGCCCTGCTGATCATTGGCGTTGCAGGATTCTCCCCATCTTCCGTACTCGAGGGCCCCAACCCTTCATTGTGGGAAGGATTGTCCGGGCTGGATATGTCTGTTTTTTCGCTGGTAGTACTCGCCCTCTGGGCTTTTGTGGGACTGGAATTTACGTGTCCGCTTATTGAAGAAACAGTCAATCCCGAGAAGAACCTGCCCAGGTCTATGATTGGAGCGGCCGTCGTACTGTTGCTCGTATATTCGCTGGTTGCCTTAGCCGGCTACAACAACGTACCTATGGAAGAACTGACCGGCTCCGATATTCCCCATTTTCTTTTGGTCCAGGAACTGTTCGGAGATACCGGTAAACTGATCATGGCAGTATTAGCCATTACAGCTACTTGCAGCACCATCAATACGGCCGTTGCCACAGTCCCACGCATGCTGTTCGGCATGGCACATAATCACCAGTTGCCCGGAATATTTAAAAAGGTTCATCCATCCTGGCAGACTCCGTGGTTCAGTATACTTTTTGTTGCGTCTTTGATCATGATTCCTGTCTTGTTTCTTCGTGATGCCCAGGACTTCATCGTTCTGATGATCATTTCGGCAGCAACCTTGTGGCTCGTGGCCTACATTATAGCGCACCTGGACCTCATCATCTTGCGAAGAAAATATTCCGGCTTCAATCGACCGTTTAAGTCACCGTGGTACCCGGTTCCACAAATCGTCGGGATCGCAGGTATGGGATACATGATCATTCACAATTCGCCGTCGCCGGAGATGACCACCAAAGTATATATCAATGCGGGCATCTTCGTGGCCATTGTTGGCACCTATGCAGCCATCTGGGTGAAACTCAAAATGAAGAAGGGGTTGTTCGAACCCGAATCAATTGACCATGCGCTGAGCGATTAAAATCATAATTTGGCACGTTCCTTAAACCATTTCAGGGATGGAACTAAAATATATAAGGGTTGTAATTGATGACTAAAGCCGAAAGCCACTCACGCACAATATGAACTTCGACCAAGGATCTGTAAAATCTCGCGATGGAATAAGATTTCTATAGGTCGCTCAATTTAACGGATCCAGCGATCAGAAAAGGTGATCTTTGGTAAATTGCACATGGAGAATTCCAACATCTTCCAATTTTCTAATTGCAGGATAAACCCGTGCCAGGGGTGTGAAAATCAATCTTTAAAGAATATTGAAACATCTAGTATTGTAAAAAAGCCATTTTCTACAATGAATGATCGTCACAGTGTATTCTGGTTATTTTCTATAAATTGTAACTACGTTGAGCTTTTTGTCAAATGTCATCTCACTTACAAGTGACTAATGGAATAACCTACAGGAGAGGCTTTGTTTCAATACTGCTATCCTGGATGATCTTTATTGGCATCGACTTTTTGTTTCACGCTTCATTGTTGTCGACTTTCTGGGATCAAGATATCCCGGCGTTGAAGCCACTCGGTGAATTGGCCGCATTGATTCCATTAGGATACCTCAGTTTTCTACTCCTGACCGCATTGATCGGTTATGTTTTCTTCCTGAAATTCAAAACCAAACCCGAAACAAGGAGAGTATTTCAATTCGGATTGGTTTTCGCCTCGTTGTTTTCTCTCAGCAATTTTTTGGGCCTCTTTTCGTATGTAACTCTGCCATTGAAACATTTGGTAGCATTCAATTTTGTGTATTTCATTGAAATCTTTGTAGTGACATTCACACTCTACTACATTGCCTTTGCCGATAGCCTCAAGAAATCGGTACTTTATTCCATGTTGATATTCGTGGGGCTTATTATTTGCGGGATCATCATTCAGAATACCGTGGCAACTTTTTAAAAACCCTCAAGGAACAGACCTTCAGCGAGAAAAACAATGAATCATATCTTCGGATCAACTATCCCCGACGAACACGACTGACCATTGTTCCTTGCAAGTGTTTTGACAAGGATAAAGTGACAGAAAATGAAAACCCAACTGAAGAGTTAAGTATATGCTTCTGGATCGACGGCGTCAAACACGAACATCAATAAAATAATGCTCCGCTGCTTTTGATACGACACTGCTGGTCTCACTACCGGTACGTTTGACTTTATTGATGTCAAAGACATATTGCAGGCTGTTGGGATAACTTCAAAAGTGATTGTCGAGGATCGCCGTCGTGCCACCAAATGAATTATAATATTTCCCATCTTTCAGCGGGAAATGCAAGTCGTCCACCAGTTCGATCGATCCATGCAATCCGCGAAGGACGTTTTGATTCATGTAGATAAGATTTGTAATGACCACGCCAACCAATCCCAAAGAAACCCAATTTTTCCAGCCTTTTATCATAAGAGCCACGTGTGAGTTCCATTTCATCCAGACTGCCAATAGGATCAATGAGATCATCCCCAGTAAAAAATATAGGATATAGTACGATCTGACCATGTGATGTTGACCCAGTAGAAATAGGAATACCAAAAACATCACCTAAAATGTTATCCATTCAAGATGCCAATCCTCGACAATCAAACATGTCTCTATGGCACGTAGAGTAAGAGCATGGGTAGAACCAGAGGTGTGAGAAAGTACAGCAATGTCTCCATCAGTATATGTCATAAATGGTCAATTTATATAGATGACTTTTTACCTTTTGAAATGGTTACAGCTGACCGCAAGAAATTAAAGCATCAACTGTTAGAAAATCCTCTACTCTATTATAATTATCTAGCAGGATTATTGGAAGAGTCGCAGCCACTTATGCTCACTAGGGCTGAACCAGAATGCAATGGCGCTGTTAGGTACCCAAAGTTACACAGGCTTTACATCTCCTAATGAAAATAAACCAATCGACGACTAAAGGGGGGCGCACTTCACTATAGTTAGAGACAAAACCACGCTAACAATAGCGAGTTGCTTATTTAAACTCGAAATACCTGGTCTTCCAATTGGACATATAAGACTGATTCCCTATTCCAAACTGAGAGGTTATAGAAGTGTAAACTTTCTAATATCACTTCAATAAAACCGACCTTTGCTGAGTACACGACAATGGTAATTGATCAAAATTGAGCCTACACACACGCTCAATACGTAGTACTAATTCTAAATGACATCGGATCACTTTGAATAACTCTATATACCTCCATTAATTTTCGCGTAAAAACTGTCCCGATTATAATTCCCAATTAAGTATTCTAAAAATTGAATTAATTTAATAGAGGAGTATTTAATTGAAATCAGTACACAGCTACAAGCTCCGAGTAATATATCCCGAAGACATTTCTTTATTAGAACCAACTTACTTCGACAAAAAAATCAATTAACTCAAATACTACATTATGGACATTATTCAAAAAAATTCATTTCTGACTCCATTTGCAATAAGATCAATTTTATCTCTTGGCTTTCTTGGACTATCCATTGTCGCCAGAGGACAATTGCCGGTTGATATAGAAGGAAATAGTACCGTAGGTAATCCTCACTTGAGAATAACAGAAATAGGACAGGATTTTTCAAGGATTACTTTCCGAAACACTGCTAATCCAACCAAGTTTTGGACCATTGCGGCAGAACCCCATGATGCAGGATTACCCAGAATTAATTTTTATTACGATAGCGGGAGTGGAGCAGCAGATCATTTTACAGTTACAGGTACCGGACGCGTAGGAATCAATACCACCAATCCGCTTGCCAATTTACATATAGTTGGAGATGTGCGAGTCTCGACACTCGCCAATATGGGAGATCGACCGGTATATGTCTCCGATAATGGGACCTTGGTTACAGGTAATTCTACAAGGTATTACACCATTCCATCATCGGCTTTTCAACCTACGGGAGTTCAGCAAAATGTTAAGTGGATATCCGATGCATCAAGCGCTTATTTTATTGATTCCGTGATTTATGATATGGTAGCCCCGGTAAACCTTCCTCACGGGAGTACCATAAAAAAGATCACAGTCTATTACGAAGACTATGATCCAAATTACATGGCAGATTTTAAATTGAGTTATTTTGATACCACCTTTGGACCCTGTCCTCCATCATGTTTTATTGTTGGACTCGTAGATGGAATTGTGACCATTCCAAGTTCGGGTGGAGACG
>JBFKOL010000097.1:0-12838 GCA_041628815.1 Saprospiraceae bacterium
ATGCGGGGCCTTGTTTTTGTTGTTGAGCAAGAAGATGCAATCGCCCTGAGAAAAACCGATTATCTGACTTATATCTTAATTAGGGCGTCATTCCAGATATAAACTGAGAACCATAGATGAGAAATAAGTAGTAGGGATCAAAAGGTAGATTTTGACTTATGAGAAAGACAGGACAATTCAGTGTGTGTTTCAAAAACATTAGAGAATAGAAAGCTTGTTGAATCTGATTCACCATTAACCCCACTCTGAAGGGTAAAGTTACCCCAACAAATTTCCTCCCTTCATAAACGGCTGATCGTAGTGCCGCTTGCCGGTCGCGCGGTACAGTGCATTGGCCAGTGCCGCGAAAACAGGCGGGAAGGTGGGTTCGCCAAGACCGGTGGGATCCATGCCGTTCTGGACAAAGTGAACGTCGATCTCCTTTGGTGCCTCGGCCATCCTGATCATCCTGTATTGATGGAAGTTGTTTTTCTCGGGAACGCCGTTCTGAAAAGTCATCTCCCCATACATGGCATTGCCAATTCCATCGACAATGGCGCCCTGTGCCAGGTTACTCGCGGCATCGGGATTGACGACAATACCACAGTCTACGACACAGCAGACCCTCTCTATGACAGGACTACCATCTTCCACCCTCAGATCGAGCACTTGTGCCGAATAAGAGTTGTGGCAGAAATATGCCGAAAAGCCACGATGGACTCCGTCAGGGACATTGTTCCAGTCGGATTTATCGCGTGCCAATTCAAGGACTTCGGCATATCGAGAGGCGTCGTAATCGTTGCGGTCACCTACGGGATTGTTCTGCGCGCGCTCGAGAAGTTCAAGCCGGAATGCAATGGGATCCTTGTCCATTTCCTCGGCCAGTTCGTCCAAAAACGACTGTTCGGCGCAAGCGATAAAATTGGAACGGGGAGCCCGAAACGAACCAATGGTTATATTGGAATCAACGGTCCAGCTTTCGGCCAGGTAGTTGTCAATGGTTCCCGCCGGAAATCGGTTGGCATAGAGCGGACTGTCGGACAGACCACCGGCGTTGACGTGCAATGCCGTTAGCTTGTTGTCTTCATCGAATGCGGCCCTGTAGGTAGCTTGGTAGGTGGGACGATATATGCCTCCTGTCATATCGTCTTCGCGCGAATAAATCAGTTTGACAGGAGCGCTCACTCTTTGAGATATGAGTGCGGCCTCTACGGCCCAATGTGCATAGGATCTCCGGCCATACCCTCCCCCAAGACGGGTCATTTCGATATGAATGTTGTCCAGGGGGATACCGAGACGTGCGGACAAGGTCTGTTCGGTCAATTCAGCTTTTTGAAGGGGCCCAATCAGTGAAGCCTTGCCGTCTTTTACGTCTGCAAAGAAGTTCATGGGTTCCATACAGTTGTGCGCCAGGTACGGGGCCTTGTACGTTCTTTCAATCACCTTGGCCGCATTCCTAAATGCTGCTTCGGGGTTGCCATCTCGCCGGACTACCCTTTTCCCATTGGAAGCCATGCGCGTCATCAAGGCATCGTGGTCTTTAGTGCTTTCGAGTCCGGAGGGAATAGTCCGAGTCTGTCTGGATTGCCCCCAGAAGGCTCTTTCCTCGGTATAGGTTTCAAAAGGCTCCCACCGTACAATCAAAGCTTCTTTGGCTTTCATGACTTCCCATGTGGAATTACCCACTATGGCCACCACTTCGAGGAATCCGCAGGTGTCAAAATGTTGTCTTTCAAAATCGTCTTCCAGAACCTTTATCGTGAAAACATCCCTGATCCCAGGCATCGACCTGGCGGCCGAATCATCAACCGATTTCAATTTCATCCCGAACGCCGGGGGATGCGCCACCATGGCGGTCAACATGCCTTCCTTGTAGACGTCAATGCCAAACAAGGGCTGGCCTGTTACGATCTTTTTGCCATCCACATTTTTGCGTGAGGTACCGATAATTCTAAAGTCAGCATTGTCTTTTAACTGTACTTCTTCCGGTACCGGAACCTGCGCAGCCACCGAAGCCATTTCGCCGTATCCCGCAGATTTGCCGCTCGGTCTGTGATAGAGTGTGCCGGCCTCGGTAGTAATATCATTTACAGAAACCTGCCATGCTTCTGCGGCGGCCTGCCGAAGCATTTGTCTCGCCGTCGCACCTGCCATACGAAGGCTTTGCCACCCCTGGCGGATCGCCTGGCTTCCGCCGATGTATTGCCGGGTATAGAATTCAGTATTCAGCGGGGCTTGTTCCACAATTACTTTTTTCCAATCCACGTCCAACTCTTCCGCCACGATCATCGGCATGGATGTTTTTACATTCTGCCCTCCCTCTGGATTTGGCGACATGATGGTTACAACACCGTTCTCGCCGATTTTCAGGTAGGCGTTGATATCAAACCACTCTTCGGGCAGGGCCAGGGTATCACCCGCGTCTTTTCCGGATTGGCATGAAACCAGCCAGCTGAAGCCGAGAACCATACCGCCTCCTGCAAGCGCCGAAGACTTCAAAAAGGAGCGTCTGTTGTAAGATGTTTTCAGGACCGTCATAGGGATTGGGTTTCAATATTTTTTAATGTGTTGAACGTTGAATCACATAAGATAAGGCGTCTCAACCAATAACTTCAATTTCGTCACCATCAAATTCGAGCTTTGAAAAAGGGAATTTCAGCTTGTTTTCTTCTTCTGAAAAGTCCGCGAATCATCACTTGTTCAATTTAATGCTATGGGGTTTTTAACGATCGGTCAAAACCGTATCGGGGGTCCTGACACCTACTATTTCAATTTTTTCAAACGCATCGCGAAATTCCTTCAATTCATCAGCAGTAAACGTCACTTTGAGCGCACCCTGGTTTTCCTTAACATGATGCAATTTCACCGTTCCCGGAATTGGCACGATCCATGGTTTTAAGGCGAGTAGCCACCCGAGGGCTATCTGTGCAGGTGTCGCATTCTTGCGCATGGCCCATTCCCTGACCAGGTGAAGCATATCCATGTGTTTTTCAATGGCCTCAGGCCTGAAGTACGGTACGGAAGCAAACCTGGAATCTTCGCTGAAGCGGCTGTATTCATTGAATTTATCCCCCAGGAAACCTCTGCAAACCGGTCCCCAGGGTACCAATCCGATCCCAAGTTCCTCACAGGTATCAATTATATGGTTCTCCAGGACCCTTTCAATCAAAGAATATTCGCTTTGAAGGGCAGTGACGGGCTGGACAGCATGTGCTCTTCGAATCGTGGCGGGCGAGGTCTCAGAAAGACCAAAATGTAGCGCCTTGCCTTCCCTGATCAGGTCCTTTACGGCACCTGCCACATCTTCGATCGGTACTTGCGGATCTGCGCGATGTAAATAAAGCAAATCGATGCGATCGGTTTGCAGCCGTCTCAGCATACCTTCAACGGCTTTTTTTAGGCTTTCCGGCCGGGCATCACGTCCTCTTCTCTGACCGCCTCCTAAACTAAAACCAAATTTACTGCCTATGACCACTTCATCCCTAACCGGTTTAAGCGCTTCTCCCACATATTCTTCATTGGTGAACGGGCCGTACACCTCCGCCGTATCAAAAAAAGTGACCCCTGCATCCACCGCTCCGCGGATCACCTTGATCATCTCTTCTTTTGGTTGTACCGGGTTGTAACTTTTACTGGTCATGCTCATGCATCCCAGCCCGATAGCAGATACTTCCAGTGCATAGTTCCCTTTACCCAGGATGCGTTTTCCTTCCATAGGTTCTGCATTTTGACCGTCTTTTTCTTTAGTATCGTTATCTCCCAATACGGAACCGGCCATCATGGAAGTACCCAGTACAGCTCCAGCTTTCAGGAATCCTCTTCTGCTGTTTTCATTTGTCTTTTTCATTCACTTATATAATTTGATTTAATGGAAAAACTCAATTTTAATAAAGAACCTCGTCAAAAAATGCTCTCATTTTTTCTGCATATGGTGCACCAATCTTCATAAAAGTTTTTCTCGTTCGCTCGTCGGGTTTCCAGTCGAAAAATGCATGGCCCGCTCCTTCCACCTGGATGTATTCTACCTTCTGTCCTTTGGACTTCAATACATCCACATAAGGTTGTACTGCATCATTGGAAACCAGGAAATCTTCTGTGCCTCGTACGATAAAATGAGGAATGGAGCGCTCGTTTACCGTTGGCACGTGCTTGATTGGTGAAATGGCATCATAATAGGCCTGGTCGGTCTGTTGTAAGAACCTACTGAAATCAGATGCATCAAAGGGTCCGTAACTTGGTGCTGCAGCCTTAACGGCCTGGAGTATTTCTGTTCTCACCTGGTCCACATTCTTGCCTTGAGGGATATACGAAGGCATGAACTGGCCAAAACCGCCGTCACCGATTGAAGAACACAGTACGGCTGCTGCCGCTGAAAGGTGACCACCTGCGCTGTCACCGGTGACCGCAATCCGTCCCGGGTCTCCTCCATATTGGTGTGCATTTTCCTGGATATGGGCAATCGCGCCAAGGACATCTTCGATCAGGTGGTGCATATAGTTCGGGCTTTCATCGCCATCGAGATTATTGATCCATCGGTAGTCGATGCTGAATACGACATATCGGTTACCGCGGGTCAGTTCGCGGGCCAGACCACGCATGATATCTTCGTTGTTCGAGGACCATCCGCCACCATGGACGATGACAATACATGGCAGATTCTCGGCTTCCCTGGGGGCAAATACATCGTACTTCAATGGTTTAACACCGGGTTTTGCATAGACGACGTCGTGTGTGATGGAGAGGTCCTTGACCAGTTCTTCTTCAATGAAGTTGGCACCGATCCACATCCTTTTGTCGACGGTGATTTGCATTTCGGAGGTAAAGTCCTCAAAATGGGTCATCCCCCACATGCCGCCCTCTACGGAATAGTAGATCGCATCCAACGCAAAGCCGGGTGAGGGTGTCGCGCGAATGGTCAGTCTGGTACCGGCAGGGACTCTTCCGTCAGAAGGTATTTCTGGGCTTACCATATAGGTGCCATTATCGGGTGGCACAAGGGTAACTTCAAACTTTTCTCCGGGCATGGTTACTTTGGTGGTAACTCTTGAATGCAGCACGGAAAACGCAATGATCAGCGACAGTGTGATCAACAAGGCTAAGGACATCAATTTCATTGATTTCAATTTATTCTTTTCATTTTATTTGGCCTGCCAGTGTTAAACCTATAGCTTTTTAATGATCCTGGCCGGTACCCCGGCAACCACAGTATTGGGTGGAACGTCCTCCCTGACTACGGCTCCTGCTGCCACAACGGAGTTCTCTCCCACGGTAACGCCGGGCAATATGGTAGCATTGGCCGCTATCCAGGCATTGCGCTTGATCACAATGCGCTTGAGGATAAGTGTTTTGCGTGTGGCCGGATCCACGGGGTGGTCCTCCGTCACAAGGTTGACGCGTGGACCGATCAGCACTTCATCTTCAATGGTTATCCCTCCCAGGTCAAGAAAAGAACAACCGTGGTTGATGAATACATTTTTACCCAGCCGTATATGTCCTCCGAAATTGGTATGGAATGGGATAAAGACGGTCGTACTTTCGTCTACCGTCTTTCCTGTTATCTCGCTTAACACAGCGCGGACCTGGTCCCTGTCGGTAGAAGTATTCAGTGCGGCAGACAAGCGAATAGTACGGGAGACCGCTTCGAATATCCTCGGGTACTGGGGGTCATTCATCGGAATGGCACCGCCTGCAAGCATTCTTTCAAATATGTCCATAGGGAATTGACTCATGACGTGATGCTCAATTCTTATTGGTGGCCTTCATTTTGACAAATATTTCGGACATGGTCTCCGGATCGATCGCTTCCATGTCCACCAGCCTCAGAGATTTTACCATGGGCAAGGTGGTCGTCTTGTAATGCAAAAAATGCGGTGTTTTTAAATGCGCCTGGTAGGCTTCTTCGCTGGCATAAATTTCGACCAAACGAATTTGTGCCGGGCTTTCTTTTTCATACATAGGGAAAATGCATAAGACCCCTTCCTCCAGCCTTACCGATGTCGCAGCTTCTTCTTTTAACGTGAAAATGTACTCCTCAAAATAAACCGAATCGATTTCTAATTCCGCGATCCTGATTTTCATCTCGTCGGTATTCACCATCGGGCGATTTGTGTTGGTTTGATTACAAGCATTCCCAAGTAGCACAAACAAGGAAACCAAAAAAGTCGTTGTGATCGAAGACATATCAAACTGCATATTTTAATCTCATTTGGAGGCCACCCATTTTTTGTTGAATTGATAATACAGGGAGATATTCCATAAAAAATCCTTGTTGTCGGGGAGGTCGGATGTAAAAGTTTGGTTGATGGTGCCCTGCAGGGTAAAGGGCCAAGTGGTATGAGACAGTGAGGCAGTGCCGGTAAAATAATTGCCCCAATAACCGTCAAGGTTGAGGTAGTAAAATGCCGGGGAAACAGCCAATCTTATTTCTTTACCAAGCTTGATATTGGAAATATTGGTATTCAGATTAACAAAGTGTGTCGTCTGGGCACCGAAACTCTGAAGAGCATTGCCGTTCAGGTAATAAAACCCGATGCCCCAATCCTTGGTGATTTGAACATTCGGTGCAAATTCCCATGCGATGAAACGAGTCATCCGGGAAATATCAATAGTGACAGGATCTTCCGGCGTCTCTATGATTTGGAACAGGAAGGAAGGGTGTATACCCATCCTCAGGCTGAACTTATCTTTTTCTACCGGGTAGTATCTCAACCAGTAGATCATACTGCCCTTTCGTCCGTCAAGGGAAAGGCGCACGTCTGGATCGATACTGATCTTTTTTTTCTTCCATCTGAGCTGTAATAGGTATGCAGAACTGTTCAGCGAAAAGGAAGGGATGATGGAAAACCCATTATTGGTAAGCCCGAGGGACCCGGAATAGGCGGTCGTATCGGCAGGGCTTCCCTGTGGTTGTGCCATGCCCACCATTGGGTGAAAAACAAGTACGAACAGAATTAAAATGTAACAATACTTTCGCGAAGTCATCCCATTTAATTTTATCCAGATTTGATGTTTACCCAAGTATCCATATAAAATCAAAATCTCCATGCTTCCAGAAAATCAAAGGCTTCTTTCATATATCCCTCTTTTAACAAAATCGTATCTCCTATCATCAAAATATGTCCGGAAATCTTGTCGTACATCTTCCATTCGGGCAAATCCTCGCCGTTCGGATTGCCGGTCCTGGCAAAATGGGCCCAATACGACGACATCCAGTTTTCGATCTTCTCATCTACAGTTCTCCAAGGGCGATTCCAGGCATGCAATGTGTGCAACACAAACGGAACTTCAGAGGTATGGAAAGCACCGTAATTGGGAAAATCCGGTTTGTCGGGCGGTAAGTGACCAAATTCATAGACAAACGTGGGATGGCTATTGAAACCGGACAGCATATGCACTGTTATCCCTGCGAAATTGAGCATGGCCAGCTTGCTATTCATCTGTCTGACCTCCTCGTCCGTCGCAGCGGGAAAGATGCTTAAAAATTCGGTGGCCCTGTCGCCATATTGGGATTCGGCTGCTGCCATATACTGCGCTAACGTCATCTCGGTTTGTCCCATCAAAGCACCATCGCCCGTGACCCAACCCGCCATTATCGGTACATGGTTGTGCAATTTCTGTTCAAAATGTGCTAAAAGATCTACGGGCAGAACGTAATTGTCTAATGTCACACCAAATCTGCCGACAGCAGAATCATTGCCAAGTGCCAGAATTTGTTCGGCAGGCATCGCCCTTAACGCATCCAAGGAATTCACCCCGGCTACCTCCATAAAGTGCAGTCCTGCCTGTTCGGCTTCTTCGAGGTTTTGCATCAATCGATTGGAAAAAAGACCACCACTTTGCAAAATGGCCTTATTGAACAAGCCTTTTGCCAAAGCCGATGCGATGAGCGCATGGACGCTGAATGCCCCAGCCGATTGACCAGCGATGGTAACGTTGTCGGGGTCACCACCAAAAGCCAGTATGTTGTCACGGATCCATCCAAGGGCAGCAATTTGATCCAAGAAACCATAGTTGCCCGATGCATGATAACCGCTCTCTTCTGTCAAACCTGGATGAGCCATGAATCCGAACACCCCTACCCGATAGTTGATGCTGACAAAGACGACACCCTTTTTAGCCATTTCTTCACCGTCATAGATATCGCAATTACTCGATCCGCTGACCAATCCACCACCGTAAATCCAAACAAAAACGGGTTGCTTTTCTGTCTGGGATCGGGCACTTGTCCATATATTCAAATACAAGCAGTCCTCGCTGAGTGGCTCGGGTTTGGCGATGAATTCTTCCGTCCAGCAGTAGAAGGGCTCCGGTTTGTTTTGGACAGGACTTGGGCCGTACTCCGTGCAAGGCCTGACTCCTTCCCACGATTGAACAGGTCGGGGAGCCTGCCATCTCAAATCACCCGTTGGAGGTGCGGCAAATGGTATTCCTTTGAAGATGCGGATACTTTCATCGTCATTGTAGGAGCCTTCGATTTTGCCGTTTTCAATTCGAACTAGGGTGCCTGGTTTCACATTACATCCAGTACACTGGATACCCATGTACAACAGCAGACCCATGAATTCAATTTGTCTCATTTATTCCAAGGTAAAGATGATGGTCACACAACCCGAACAAAATGCGGCCACAAAGCCTGCCGGATTTTCTATACGACCCGTTTTATTGAAAAACTATAAGGTGTCTTAAAGGATTTATAAAAAGTACCAGTGTCTATCTGTACCTCAAAGCATAAAACCACCTTTCGCGATCCTTGCTACTCTTTCAGTCCGGATCGGTAGGCTTTTGATAAATTATCCAGCAATTTCTGATCACTTAAATCCGATCTGTCCCAACGCCTCATGGCTGATTTTGATAGCTTCCAGTGGGGTCTGGTCAAATGTCCTGTCCTGTTCGACAAAGTAATACTCCAATCCTGCCTTGTCCTTGTGCTTCAGGATCTCAGCAAAGTTGATGGAACCCTTGCCGACCGGTGCAAACCTGCCTTGTTCGTCCATGTCCTTTACATGCCAAGATTTAAAACGTCCCGGGGCTTTATTAAAATAGGTAACAGGATCGGCTTCAGCCCTAGCCACCCAGTACAAGTCCATCTGAAAACCGAGGTGATCGGGGTTCGAATTCTCAATTAAGTGGTCAATGGGTACAATGCCTTTGGAATTGGGTCTAAACTCCATTTCGTGGTTGTGGTACAGGCACTGTAATCCGGCAGCAGCACACTTTTCGGCGATGGTATTGATAACCCGTGCAACTTCGTCCAAATCCTCGCTCATGGTTAATGTCCTCGTTTCGGCATCAAAAGAGAAAAGACCCATCGGCGGCACAGGTATCACGAAATACTTAAAGCCGGCGGCCTTGACAGCAGCGATCATTTCATCCGCATTGTCCAGGGTAACACCTCCCTGGTGCGAACTGATTGGCTCCAAACCCACCTCCGCCAGGGTCGCCTTGAACTCGGCAGGCGTCATACCGTAAAACTTGCCATCGGAATAACCCGCCGCTTCAATGTACTTATAGCCAATCGCGGCCACTTCCCTGAGAACTTCCTTTGGATTCTTGCCGAGGGTATCTCGCAGGGTGTACAAGGCGAGGCCTCCGATTTGGGGAGATTCAACTTCCACTTGGGATGACGCTGGGGTGCCTGGGTCTTTATCCCCGGTATGCTGGCAGGCCGTGGTCAATAAGATCGAAAAACAGATGATACTAAAATGTTTCATGATTTAAATGGTCGTAATTAAAAGTTTCATTTTGTGATATTCGGCCGAGATTGAAGTTGTGGCCTAATACCGTCATGTCTATCTTCAATCACAGGTAATATCACGGCTAATTCAATTTGTAGTTTATCGGTCATTGGTCGGAGTATCGCACAAAGGCTACCTTTTTACTGTCGGGGCTCCACGAGGGAACATTGATGGTGCCCTGGCCGCCAAAAAAGACAGGTGTAATATCCCTGAGAGCACCGGTTTCCAGATCCATAAGACGAAGTTTTACATCGCGGCCGAAGGGGTGTCCTTGTCCCTGGTCCGATACATAGGCCAGGTACACGATCCACTTGCCGTCGGGAGACGGGTGCGGAAACCAGTTGGAATGTTTATCAAAGGTCAATTGCAGAGGATTCGATCCGTCGACATCCATCCGCCAAATCTGCATATGGCCGCTGCGGTAGGAATTGTAATAAATATACCTGCCGTCAGGGGAATAATCAGGACCATCATCCAGACCCTCCGAATCCGTCAGTCTTTTTTCTTCACCTCCCTCTATGCCTATGGTGTAGATATCAAAATTTCCATTTCTCTCACCCGTATACGCCAACCTTTTACCATCGGGGCTCCATCCGTGCCAAAATGACATTACTTCGGAGGTGATTCGCCTGGGTTGTCCCCCAGATATTGGCAGCATGTAGATGACAGACTTGTAGGCTTTAGGCGAGGGGTCGGAGACATCGTTGTGGCTGATTACCAACCATTGTTTGTCTGGTGAAATGCCGTGGTCGTTGTTGCATTGGACCGCGAATCCCGTGTTCAACAGTGCCATTTCTTTGGTTTCGAGGTCCAGCGTGTAAATTTTGCCCTTGCTGTTCATAATGAGATAGTTGTCCGGATGCCAGTTGGGTGCTTCGAAGTGATCGTTGATGGTCATTACCGTATCTACCTGGCCTGTTGTTATATCGACTATCTGGATGTGGCTGATCGTATCTTTCATGCTTTGTCCATAAAGCCCACCGTGAAACCAGGTCAATGCAACAAATAAGACGATCCCGGATCCAAGGGTGTGTTTTTTAAAAGAACACTGAATAAAGGTCTTCATAGCAAGCCCGATTGGTGGTCAATTTCGCTTTTGAAGTATGAAGATACGTCGTTATTATCTAAAAATTAGAAAATAGCGTATATTTATTTTCTAAAAAATAGATAATAGTTTTATGTGGTCCTTGATCTGCCTATAAATTTCATATTGACATGAGCATATTCGACATCAATAACAGTATTGCCCATCTCTCCATTGACTGTGTCATCTTCGGATACAAAGACGGGGAATTAAAGGTGCTGATCACCCAATACAAATTCGGAAAAGAACTTTGGGGCCTCCCTGGCGGATATGTCCTGAAAACAGAAAGCATTGATCAGGCGGCAAGCAGGATATTAAAAGAAAGAACAAACCTGGATCAGATCTACCTCGAGCAATTCCGCGTTTTTGGTGAAAAAGACCGCATTGAAGGCAGCGAATTCAAGAAAGAACTAAAAGCTGTCCTTCACCAGTTCGACCCTGACCTTTTTAATAAAGAGTTGATCGAATGGATCACCAGCCGCTTTGTTTCCATCGGGTACTATGCCCTTGTCAATATCGACAAAGTGCAACCACAGACCGGGGAGCTGGAGGCACGCCTGGAATGGCGAAATATCAACGAGTTGCCTAAAATGATTCATGACCACAACCATATCATTGCTTTTGCTCACGAAGCATTACGCATAAACCTCGACAAGAGGTTGATAGGATTCCAATTGCTCCCCGACACCTTTACCATGAAAGAGGTCAAAGAACTGTACGAAGCCGTCTTTGGCCAGGAATTTCCCATGAACAATTTCCAGAAAAAGATTCTCTCTCTCAAAGTCCTTGATAGAATGGGAAAAAAGTTTACCGGGGCACAAAACAGGGCGCCGTATTTGTACAGGTTTATAAAAGAGTAAGGTTATTCGTAGGGAATAAAATTTTGTTGGACCCTTGGCACCGATGACATGCGCCCGTTATTCCAGAATTATTTCAAGTGATCAATAATTCTTAATCCGTATTTATCAGTTATCTCAATAAAATATCACTACGCCAACCAATAAAGAACGTCAGGCCTTACTCCTGTGTGTCAATTCAATCTGTGGCAAATCAGCAATACCTATTTAAATGGTTGGAAAAAGTCTCTACTCCATTGCCATCTGAAGAATTAAAATCCTCAAAATCAAGATATTACAAGGTCTCAATTCTGAAGACAGGGAAGGCAATATGCAACCACAATCAGACCGAAAATTCAGGGAAGGGGTCACAACGAACTACACTTGCGTTACCACGAAAAAATACTTTGAATAAAAATTAAATATTCGAACGTAACTCTCTAAAAATTCGTTTTCCCATTCTGCACATATTCCTAAATATGGCTAATCATGATCTCAAAATCTTAAATCGCATCTATATGAAAAAGAATCTCTTGTCATTGTTATTAGTCGCAGGTTTATTCCTGACTATGACCTCGTGCTACACCTACACGCATGTCGTAGGCAACGGACCGCAATCGGGAGTCACAGTCACCAAGAAAAATCACTACTTCGTGTATGGTCTTGCTGCGGGTAAACAGTCCGATCCAAAAGAAATGGCTGGAGGTGCAGGTAACTATGAAGTAACCATCACTCATACTTTTGTCGATGGTTTGATCAATGCACTGACGTTTGGCATCTATACGCCAACAACCACGATTGTACAAAAATAATGATCCAACAGGGAGTGTCTTATTCGATAAGGCACTCCTTCTCAAGAAGACAAATTTTCAGTGAAACGCCTTATTCTTATTTTAGGATTGCTTGTGACAGTTGTGTCCACCTATTCACTGTTACTGTATTTACCACACTACTTTTATTTGTCCCAATATGAAAAAGGCATTGCCTGGGGCAACGCGATCTTATTCGCCATCGGCATTTTCCTGATTTACAGGGGACGTCCCCGGAAGTGGTCCCAGTAGTGCGTCTCCTCGTCCTGATCCCGGGAAATAACAAGAATAATACCCATTCTCCGCTTTCACATTGACAAGGCAAATCTTTTTATCCCAGCAAAACCTCTCCCTGTTGATCCTGGTCTTTCGTGGCAAACGGTTGGTGGTAGTACC
>JBFKOL010000098.1:0-12697 GCA_041628815.1 Saprospiraceae bacterium
AGGACAATGATCGGTGGCTACGACCTTGACAGTACCCTGGTTAATACCGGCCCATAGCGCTTCCTGGTCTTTGGTTTGCCGCAGCGGAGGACTCATCACCCATTTTGCACCGTCAAAATTCTTTTCGTATAGTGAGGCGTCGAGCAGCAGGTATTGGATACATGTCTCCACAAAAATGTTTTGATTGCGGCGGTTGGACCGGCGAACTGCGTTTAGGGCACCTTCGCAGGTGAGGTGAACAATGTAACCTGGGACGCCGACATACCCCGCCATATCGCAGAAACGGCCGGAGGCTTCAGCTTCGGTAATTTCAGGTTGTGACAGGTAATGATACAGTGGGCTCAGCTTACCTTCGCGACGATGTTTGGCAATAAGTGAATCGATCATATCACCGTTGGTTGCGTGTACGGTCACCATTCCTCCGTGCTTCCTGACTTCCTGCATCAAACCCACCATCTGGCCGTCATCGATCATCAATGCACCTTTGTAGGCCATAAAAGTCTTGAAGGAGTTGATTCCTTCCTCTTCGATCATGGTTCTAATCTCCAATGCGGTGTTTTCATTGAAATCTGTGACAGCCATGTGGAATGAATAATCACCATAGCAATTGCCATCGGATCTTCCTTTCCAAGCCGATAAGGCATTGGCCAGGCTGTCTCCCTGGGTCTGCAAAACAAAGTCTATCACGGTTGTTGTACCGCCATGCATGGCAGCCAGCGTACCCGTAGCATAGGAATCGCTGGAAAACGTACCCATAAAAGGCATTTCGAGATGTACATGCGGATCGATGCCGCCCGGGAAAATTAGGTTTCCTTGTGCATCGATGGTTCTATCAGCCTTTATATCCAACCTATGACCTATGGTGTGGATCTGTTGTCCTTCGATATAAATATCTCCATGGTAGTCGTCTGAGGCGGTGATGACATGACCGTTTTTGATAAGAAGTGACATGTGTTCGCGTTTTGGAGCGCAGACAATTTAAGGAAAATTGCTGGGTGCATGTTGACAATTGATGATTGATGAAAAAGACAGAAATAGTATCAGAAATCAAAGTTCTCATATCCTCAATGAGATATGTCTTTGAAAATCACCTTTTTGGATTAGGGTTCATGGGAAGTTCAGATGCAGGCATTCTACGGAGCGATTCCCAAAATAAAATGACTCACGAAAAAGCAACCTCCGTTTTTTGTAATAGATTGATATTAAGAGTATTAGAAACATATTATGGATGCGAGGCTGCAATCATGGATTCTCGACGATTGGAATTTGTATTTTAATACAATGTTTAAAATCAGCAATTCTCTCTTACGTCGATACCGCTATTTTGTCCTCATCGGCATTCTCTTTAACTATGCCTGTGACCATGATGATCGTTCTGCGGCAGACTTGGTTGTTCAAAACGGTAACGTATGGACGGGTGACGACAAGCATCCACGGGCATCGGCATTTGCCGTACGCAATGGTGTATTTGTGGCCATTGGGAATGAAAAGGACATGTTAAAATGGAAAGGAGAAAGAACCGAAGTGATAGACGCTAAGGGGAAATTGATTACACCCGGCTTTATTGATTGTCATGTTCATTTCATCACGGGTGGCTTGAACCTGGCGTCCGTCCAGCTCCGGGACGCCGATACCCCGTATCGGTTCATTGAAAGAATTAAGAGGTTTGCAAAAAATACCAGGCAGGGTAACTGGATAACAGGAGGTGAATGGGAACATCAATCATGGGGTGGTGAATTGCCTAAAAAAGAATGGATCGACAGTGTGACCCGTGACAATCCCGTTTTTGTAAGAAGATTGGATGGACATATGGGGCTGGCCAATTCTACGGCTCTCCAATTGGCTGGAATCGATGAAAACACATTACCAGTTGTCGGTGGAGAAATTGTAAAAAATGCAAAAGGTCAGCCGAGTGGAATATTAAAGGACAATGCTATGAATCTGGTCTTGGATGTCATCCCTCCTCCCACCAAAAGTCAACTCCAACATGCATTGAATGCTTCGATGGAATATGTTTTGAAAAATGGTGTGACATCGGTTCATCATGTTGCGGGTAGTGAACCAGAGGGCATTGTAGAAGCTTTTGATGATGCAAGAAAAAAGAATACTCTTAAAACCCGCATTTACGTCTTGATGCCGCTTAAAGATTGGAAATTCATGGTATCAAAAATGGGGCATGATGGCAAGGGTGATGAATGGCTTAAATACGGTGGAGTGAAGGGTTTTGTGGATGGATCCTTGGGTTCGCATACAGCCGCGTTTGAAAATCCTTATACGGATAAACCAACCGATAAAGGAATATTCATCAATGACAAAGACAGCCTTGTGTCATGGATCAAAAGTGCCGATCGCGCTGGCTTGCAAGTTGCCGTACATGCAATAGGAGATGCAGCCATTCATTTTCTTTTGAACACATATGAAATGATACAGGAGGAAAACGGAAGTCGTGGTCAACGATTCAGAATTGAACATGCTCAGCATATTGCACCCAGAGATATCGAACGTTTTGCCAGGCTGAATGTAATTCCTAGCATGCAGCCTTATCATGCGATAGACGATGGCAGATGGGCAGAAACCGTCATCGGACCGGAAAGGATTAAAACCACGTATGCCTTTAGGTCGTTATTCGAGGCGAAAGTCAGGGTGGCATTCGGAAGTGACTGGTATGTTGCACCTCCGAATCCCATTGAGGGCATTTATGCTGCGGTTACTCGCAGGACCCTGGATAATAAAAACCCGGACGGATGGGTGCCCGAACAAAAGATCAGCGTTGAACAAGCATTGAAAGCCTATACCGTCAATGCGGCTTTCGCTTCCTTTGACGAAAACGTCAAGGGTTCCATTGCGAAAGGAAAGTTAGCTGATTTCGTCATACTGGATCAAAACCTGTTCGAAGTATCACCAGATTCCATTAGGTATATCCGTGTTCTGGAAACTTTCGTTGGAGGAAGGATGGTTTATAGCGGTGGATTGCTCGACTAAAGAGATGAAGACTGCCACTGACAAGCGTAACCATGAAAAAAAATGAAATTTATAGAACGGCACAGTCCTTTGGTAATACGGAGAAAATGCCCGTATTATTCCTGGGACATGGTAGCCCAATGAATGCCATCGAAGAAAATGAGTTTGTGGAAGGATTCCGCAAAATGGGAAGAGTGATCGAAAAGCCCAAAGCCGTTCTTTGCATTTCCGCTCACTGGGAAACCCATGGAACTCGTATTACCGCGATGGAAAAGCCACGGACAATCCATGATTTTGGAGGGTTTCCTAAGGAGTTGTATGAAGTACAATACCCGGCGCCCGGAAGTCCAAAGTTGGCGAACCAAACCAAAAATTTGATTGAATCGACCGAGGTAAGCCTCGACGACCTATGGGGACTGGATCATGGTGCATGGAGTGTCATCAAACATTTGTTTCCAGATGCCGATGTTCCGGTAATCCAGATGAGCCTGGACTACAACATATCTCCTCAAAATCATTATGAGATAGCCAGAGAACTGGCGCCTTTACGTAGAAAGGGTATTTTGATAATCGGAAGTGGGAATATGGTGCATAACCTTCGAAAAGTAGCCTGGCAGAAGTTGAATGCAGCTGGCTTTGCCTATGATTGGGCCATAGAAGCAAGCGAAAGAATGAAACAACACATTTGCCGTGATGACCATCAATCACTGATCAATTACGAACGCCAAGGCACGGCATTTCATCTCGCCATTCCTACCCCTGAACATTATTTACCGTTATTGTATGCGTTGACTTTGAAAGAAAAAAATGAAGAAGTCGAAATTTTTAATGACAAAGCAGTTGCAGGGGCGATAACCATGACTTCATTGAAGATTGCTTGAGAAAGGTGGGTCATTCTTCATCACTACCCAATACACTAAAAACGTCACTGCAAAACCACTGAACCACGACAAGGTATATAGAAATTCTAACGTGGGAATGAATAGGCCGATCAACGCGGTAATCACGCCTGCCGCTAAGGCAATCATAGCATTCCAATTGATGCCGTTTACATAGCTGTATTCTCCTTTAACCTCAAATAGCGCAGCCACGTTCATTTCCTTTTTCCGAATACAATAATAATCGCACATGATGATGGCAAGGACCGGGCCGAGGAAACCACTCACAAAAAGGAGTAGATTGCTGATCTCGTCCAGGAGCCACCACGGGCATATGATTATACCTAGAATCGCCGTAATCATTCCTCCGGAACGAAAACTGATTTTTGAGGGTAATAGATTGGAAAAGGCGTTTGCGGGAGCAATAACGTTAGCCGCTATATTCGTGCTCAGGGTAGCGATGATCATGAGGACTTGGGCCACTATTACCACCGAGGCGTTGTCAAACTGGCCGATCAGGCTGACGGGATCCCACGGAGCATCTTCAGCCACCAATACATTGGGAAAAATGACGATTGCGGCGCAGGTGACGAAGATACCCACGAAAGAAAAAAGCACCATGGTGCCTGGCAAACCGATGAATTGTCCTAACACCTGGTTGCGTTGTGTACTCGTAAATCTCGTAATATCCGCTATACTGATCGCCATGGTCGCCCAGAAGCCCACCATCGCCGTCAGCCACAGGAGGTAAGACCACATGCGATTCAAAAGTCCATTTTCTTCATTTTGAGCAGACGGGACTACCTGGGTAGATGTTTTTTCTCCTTTGCGAAATGTAACCCCAATCGTTAATGGCCCAGATGGACTCATGGATTGTCCGTATGAATTCAACAACATCCAGTCAGATTGGGTCCCATCAGAACGGTGCAAACTAAAAGCTTCGGCTTTCATCCTTCCATCAACATCTGTCAACGGGTAAAATGCCAGTGACTGATCACCTGTTTGCAATACGGTAGGTTGTCTCAACTGCTCACTTTGCGCCAATACTTTGGAAAAACTACCCACTTCACCTGCCCCCCATACAATAAGAGCTATTCCGATAGCAAGTAAAATTGGGGCAGCAAACTTTTCAAGCCATTTGATGCTCTCGGTCCCTTTCCAGATAAAATAAACGTTCATCAACCAAAACAATCCGAAACCTATGAACTTGCCCATATCCATTGCGCTGGTAGGCTGGTTACCCTGCATTGCATGCCAGATAGCATAGAATGCCAATCCCCCGATCCACGTCTGGATACCAAACCACCCGCAAGCCACAACACCCCGCACGACAGCGGCGAGGTGTACTCCTTTTATCCCAAATGAAGCTCTTCCTAATACCGGGAATGGAATGCCAAATTTGACCCCGGCATGTCCATTCATTACCATCGGAACCGTGATGATGATATTGCCAAGTGCTATGATTACCAGGGCCTCTACCCAATTGAGACCACTTTTAATCATATAGGATGCAAGCAGATAGGTCGGTATGCATACGGCCATTCCTACCCAAATGGCAGCCATGTCCCACAATCCCCAGGTGCGATCTTCAGTAGGTATTGGGGCAAGATCTTCGGAGTACAGTGGAGAGGTGCGGTCGATTTCAGAATTATTCATCTCATGGAATTCAGATTTCAAAATACGAAAAGAGAGGTTACTGGTTACTCAGTACTGGGTACAGGGTGTACGCCTTTGCACAAGACTTCGATTCACAGGCTGGGTGCTAGGATGCCCAGTGGTCAAGTTGCCGGGATGCATAAGATTGGTAACCGATCCATTCACCCATCTGAAATCAAATATCACATATCTGAAATCCTTTGGCCATTCGAAGAAAAATCATGAATTCTTTATAAGATGTTGATTTATCTTTCCACATGACATTGATAAATCCTTTTATGCGTGCTGCAATCGACGAAGCTAAATTGGGTCGGCAGGAAGGCGGCATTCCTATCGGAAGCGTGCTTGTATACGATGGAAACATCATCGGGAGAGGGCATAACCGCCGCGTACAAAATGGAAGTCCGATTCTGCATGGTGAAATGGACGCACTGGAAAATGCAGGCCGCCAGCCGGCCAGTATTTATCGCAATTGTGTGCTTTACACAACCCTTTCTCCCTGTGCCATGTGCAGCGGCGCCATCTTGCTCTATGAAATTCCGAAAGTGGTCATTGGAGAGAATGAAACTTTTCGTGGTGAAGAAACGCTTTTGATTTCCAGAGGTGTAGATTTGACCATTTTAAACCTGGAAGAATGTATCGAAATGATGCGCACATTCATCCGGCAAAATCCATCCTTGTGGAATGAAGACATTGGAATTTAACCATCGGAATTATTATTGATCGCATTTTGGCGCGCACCAAAAGACCCGAGTCAATTATTTCATTGCTGTCTTTAATTTGCCATTCTACCTCATCGTTATAAACTTTGAATATCTCATGTATTAAAATTTAGTTGATGGCCAATAACAATCAAACAGAACGAAGCTCATCCGAAGAATACCGCGCCCCCCACTTCATTCACAGAAGCAATATCCTGAGGGCCGCAGTATTAGGGGCTAATGACGGTATTTTGTCCACTGCCAGCCTGGCCATCGGAATGGCGGCCGCTAGTGAATTCCGCGAACCGGTAATACTCGCAACACTGGCGGGTCTTGTTGCCGGAGCACTTTCCATGTCAGCCGGCGAATATGTCTCCGTCAGCTCACAGACGGATATAGAAAAAGCTGACATTGAACGCGAGAAGCAAGAGCTCAGGGATATGCCGGAAATCGAACTTTTACGGCTGGCTGAAATCTACGAAAATCGGGGGCTGTCCTCGCAGACAGCTTTGACTGTCGCCAAAGAACTCCACAAATACGATGCTTTAGAGGCACATGTCAGGGATGAACTTGGTATCAATGAATTCAGCCAGGCCAAACCTGTTGAGGCGGCTCTCATGTCGGGGACTGCATTTACTGTAGGCGGACTTTTACCCTTGCTCGTAGTTTTGTTTTTTCCCTTGAACCAACTTGAAATCTACCTCTATGTTTTTTCAATTGCATTTCTCGTCCTATTGGGATCTGTCGCAGCCAAAGCAGGAGGGTCAAGCATTTTTAAGGCGGTCGTTAGAATTACCTTCTGGGGGACGGCAGCCATGTTAATTACCGCCTTGGTCGGTTATTTCTTTGGTCTAAACATCGGATAGCTCAGATATTTAACGGCTCTTGATCCTTGATTCTTGACTCTTGACTCAAAGTCATCTTATAACACCTGTTTCAGATCATTGGTAAAGTTCGCTTTGTCTCAATTGAGATTATAAATTAGGGAATATATTGCCTGAGATAGATATAACTCTGATCAAGTGACTTTTTACATTTCTCGATACTTCCTTCATAGGCCCGATCTTCCACTTCCACACACACGGGTCCGTCGTATCCAACACTGGTAAGCTCCGAGAAAAACATACCCCAGTCAACAGCTCCCAATCCCGGCAACTTTGGCGTATGCCATTGATTGGGTGGAGCCATAATACCTACTCTGTTCAGTCGATGATAATCGATGCGTACATCCTTGGCATGTATGTGAAACAGTTTGTCCTTGAATTCTCGAATCGGGGCAAGATAATCCATATGTTGCCAGATCATGTGGGAAGGATCGTAGTTGAGACCAAAACAATCGCTGGGTATTGCGTCGAACATTTTTAACCAGGTATCCGGACTAGTGGCCAGGTTTTTGCCTCCGGGCCATTCGTCAAAGGTAAAGAGCATAGGGCAGTTTTCAATACCAATTTTAACCTCGTGCAGTTCGGCAAAGGATATGATGTCAGACCAAATTGCCCTGAAATTATGCCAGTTGTCCTCAATACTTTTTGTGTGGTCCCTACCGACAAATGTATTCATCCTTCCTATTCCAAGCTGTGCACTGGCCCGAATTACCTTTTTGATATGATCGATGTATACTCCTCGTTCGGTGGCATCTGCAACTAGGGGATTCGGATAATACCCAAGGGCAGCAATTGACAAGTTGTATTGATCCAACAGTTTCTCGATTGTGTCTACCTCCTTTTCACCAAAGTGGGTGACATCGATGTGCGTCACACCTGCATAACGCCTCTCCGCTTTTCCAGGAGGCCAACACATCACTTCTACACACTCAAATCCAGTTTTTGAAGCGTACTTCAGGACTTCTTCAAAACTTATATCGCCAAGGATGGCAGTATTAAAACCAAGCTGCATACAATTTGGATTTATGAATTTTTAATTATGAATTGAAAGATCTGTCCTATTGGTTATACAAATCGATATAGTACTGGTCCAGTTCTTCAGAATCTTTGTATTTCACTCTGAGTTCGGCCAATCGTTTCTTCAGATCTTCTACTACAGATGCATATTCCGGTTTTTCATATACATTGGTCAATTCCTGAGGATCCTTCTTTCTGTCGTAAAGCTCCCACTCATCGACGTCGTAATAAAAATGGGCCAACTTGTATTCTTCGGTCACGATGCCATAGTGCCGCTTCACCATGTGGACGGCTGGGTATTCGTAGTAGTGGTAATATACAGCATCGCGAAAATCCACATCCTCTCCCTTCATTAGGGGCAACAGGGAAACACCTTGCATGTCTGCCGGTGCGGGTAAGCCCGCGGCTTCGAGAAGGGTTTGTGCAAAGTCGAGATTTTGAACCATTTCAGTACGGACATGACCCTGCGGAATTATGCCGTTCCATTGCATCATCAATGGCATCTTGAAGGACTCCTCGTAGATAAATCGCTTGTCAAACCACCCATGTTCTCCGAGATAGAATCCCTGATCTGAAGTATATACGATGAGCGTATTTTCGTCCAGACCTTCGGCCTCGAGATAATCCAGTACCTCACCTACTCCTTCATCCACTGCTGCAATCGAGCCCAGATAGTCCTGCATATATCTCTGGTACCTCCAGCGCATGAGGTCCTGTTGGGACATGTTGGCATAATTTTCTTTAAACTCTTCGTTCATCGGACCGTAAACAGCATCCCATGCCAAGCGTTGTGGGGGCGTCATACGACCTACTTCACGGGCAAAACCCAAGGTGTCCCATGATGAATTGGGAGGAATGCCAAGTTCATTCATGACTGCAGGATATATTTTGGAATCTCCCGCCCAGTTCATGTGAGTCAACAGATTCATCTCTGCTCCTTTGGCTGCAGATCCACGGCCCTCGTAGTCATCAAACAGTGTTGGTGGCTCTGGAAAGGTCTTTTGAAGATATTCTTTGTAATGCCTCTCAGCAGGCAACCATTCCCGGTGAGGTGCCTTGTGTAGATAAAACAGTAGGAAGGGTTGGTCCCGGTCCCTTTCTTTCTCAAGCCATTGCATGGTCATCTCGGTGATGATATCGGTCGTATATCCCGTCATACTGATGCGTCCACTGTCCTTAGTAATGAAATCGGGATTATAATATGTTCCTTGCCCAGGGAGGATCTTGAATTGATCGAATCCCTTCGGGTTGTTCCCGAAATGCAGTTTCCCGAACATCGCCGTTTGGTAACCTGCATCGTGAAAGAGCTGTGGGAAGGTCACGTTGGATGTATCGAATGGAAATCGGTTGTCAATCTTCCCATTGATATGACTGTGTTTGCCAGTTAGCAGTACCGCCCTGGAAGGGGCACAAATAGAATTGGTTACACAGGCATTGGTAAACAATACGCCATTCTGCGCAATTCGGTCGATGTTGGGTGTCTGAATCAGATGGTCTGAGTACGCGCTAACAGCCTGATAAGCGTGGTCGTCCGACATGATAAAGACGATATTGGGCCGCTGCTTGTTAGGGAGGTTTTCCTTGCACCCCATACTAAGCAGAAAAACCATGAGAAAAGGAGCGAGTCGAAAGAATGTTGTCATTCGCTAAATATAAGGAAGGAAGTCGGAACACAATGGAGATCCCGATGACTATCGGGATAAATCTAAAATGATGAATGTCAAAGTGAAACGTAGATCCCGAACACTATCGATGAAAAGTGAAAAGTTTCTTAGCAGCCGGCAACCTGCAACGATCATACACCTTTTTTCAGTATTTTTCCTTCATAAAAACCAAGGTTATGGCCAACCGTTTTACTCTCCTGTGGATACTTCTGATCACCGCCATTTGCGGACAATCCCAAATCGGTGTATTTGAAGAGCTCAAAGAAATCGCCATCATTGACCAGAAAGTAATGATGCCGATGAGGGACGGTGTCCGGCTTGCCACGGACATTTATCGACCCAAAAAAGGCCAGCCTGTACCCATCATTTTTTCGCGAACTCCTTACAACTTCAATTCTTGGGGTGACGGCGAGATGCGAACACGCACATTCGAAAGGGCCATCGAGGCAGTAAAAAGAGGATATGCCTATGTCGTCCAGAATGAAAGAGGACGATTTTTTTCAGAGGGAGAGTGGGACATTCTCGGTGTGCCGTTGACCGATGGCTATGACGCCTTTTCATGGATGGCTTCACAACCCTGGTCGAACGGCCGGATAGGCACCTTTGGTTGTTCGTCGACAGCAGAATGGCAGATGGCCGTAGCGGCGCTTGATCATCCTGCTCACGCGGCGATGGTGCCGCAGGGATATGGTGCAGGTGTTGGACGCGTTGGAAAATACTACGAACAGGGAAACTGGTACCGCGGTGGAGCACAACAAATGCTGTTCACCTCTTGGCTCTATTCAACACAACACGATGAAATGGCGCCTCGGCTACCCCAAGGGATTGCACAGCCTGATTTGCTTCGCCTCCAACGTTTTTACGATATGGCCCCAGAGTATCCGAGCGTTGACTGGAAAGAACATTTTTATTACTTGCCTGTGGAAGACATTATAGAAGCCGCTGAGGGACCGACCGGTATTTACGAAAATATGATCGTCCGCAAACCTAATGATCCCGACTGGTATAAAGGCGGGCTGTATCACGATGACATGGGGTTCGGCGTACCCAGCTTTTGGTTTTGTTCGTGGTACGATGTCTCCATCAGCCCAAATCTTGAGCTCTTCAACCATGTGCGCAACAATATCGACGATCCCGATGTAGCAGACAATCAGTACTTGGTAATAGCACCGGTACTTCATTGCCGGTATACACAGGCTGCGGAAAACACCGTCGTCGGTCAAAGAAGTGTGGGTGATGCGAGACTAGACTACGATGGTCTGGTTTACAGCTGGTTTGACTTTTGGCTCAAAGGTGAAGAGAACAAATTCAAAGAGCGTACACCAAGGGTTCAGTACTATACGATGGGTAGCAACCGCTGGCAATCTTCCGACACTTGGCCGCCGGAAGATGTCCGGATGACAACATACTATCTCAACAGCCAGGGAAAAGCCAATAGCCTTTACGGAGATGGCGTCTTGACACTGGAAATGCCCGGGGCAATAGATCATGCCGACAGCTTTGTTTATGACCCTTCAAACCCTGTACCGTCATACGGAGGGAATGTGTGTTGTACGGGTGGAGCCATTGACGGAGGGTCTTTTGACCAGCGCCAGATGGAAACACGTCACGATATTTTGGTCTATTCGACCCCGCCCTTAGAGGAAGGAGTTGAAGTAACTGGATTTATTGAATCTACTTTGTACGTGTCATCCGACGCCAAAGACACGGACTTTACCATTAAATTTATCGATGTGCACCCGGATGGAAGAGCCTTCAACCTTGATGAGACCATTCAACGCGTGCGTTACCGGGAAGGATACGATAAAGAAGTTTTTATGGAAGAAGGACAAGTTTATAGAATTGATTTGACTCCTATGGCTACGAGCAATTACTTCGCAAAAGGACACCGCATGCGGATCGAGGTAACCAGCAGTAATTTTCCCAGATTCACGCGTAATCTGAATACCGGTGGAAACAATTACGATGAGAAAAATGGGGTGACAGCACACAACAGTATACATCACTCTGTGCAGTATCCTTCTCAGATCAGGCTTCCCGTAAGGAGTTGACGTGTTTAAGACTATTTAAAAGAAAGCTGCATAGGTCAAAAATTGGTTAGCAACTGACTTTTCAAAACTTGAAATAATCCATACAACATGCTTCTTTAGCGAAACCGGAATCCCCAATGTCATAAACAAAAAAAGCTTATCATGAAAAACACCATCTTTTTACTCCTTTTTCTTCTCCCGGTTTTTTTAAACGCTCAGCGAGCGCGAGATATAGGCATCCCATTCGACGGCATACCGGGGCCTCTAAATGCCATTACGGATGTTGTTGGGGTTGAGGTAGGCCATAGCACAATCTTATCAGGTAGTGGAAAAAATACAAGAGGCCAGGGGCCGGTTCGTACCGGTGTGACAGCCATTTTTCCTCGAGGTAAATCCAACAACCCGGTATTCGCAAACTGGTATAGTTTGAATGGTAACGGGGAAATGACGGGTACTACTTGGGTTACCGAATCCGGATTTCTTGAAACACCGATATTGATCACGAACACCAACAGTGTTGGAGTGGTCAGGGATGCCGTTTTGAAGTGGTTTGTACAGAAAGAATGGTACAAGGAGGAATGGTGGTACATCTATCCTCTTGTCGCCGAAACCTACGATGGGTTTCTCAATGACATCTATGGCTTTCACGTCAGGGAAAATCATGTTTACGAAGCCCTGAACAACGCCAAAACCGGACCTGTGGAGGAAGGAAATGTTGGGGGTGGAACAGGAATGATCACCCTTGGATTTAAAGGTGGCATTGGCACTTCCTCACGAATTGTCCGAATCGATACTGCCACTTACACACTTGGTGTTTTGGTACAATCCAACTTCGGATCAAGAAGAAATCTGACGATCGCTGGTATACCTTTGGCTCAGGACCTTAAGGATACCCTGGCAATGGAA
>JBFKOL010000099.1:0-12671 GCA_041628815.1 Saprospiraceae bacterium
ATCTGTTGGACAACGTTGTAGCTCAAAGAACAATCCAGGTGGAGATGAAGTTCGACTTTTGGAAGGGCTTTTAAGTTCAAGATTATGCTTTGCAGTGATAAAGATGCAAAGAAGTTCAGTCATCCTCAACTTGTGGGAAGGACTCATATTCTAAGGTCTCAAAGTCTTCTTTGTTCAACCAATAATCAGAAGTGATCAATTCAAATACGCCAGGAGATGGCTCAGACATTTTCCAAATGATGTGTTCTGCCTCGAGGAAATCCCTGGTCGCAGCAAGCTGGTCTTCAAATAATCGCTTAATGATATTGCGGCTACTCCATCCGGGTTGAAGAATCTTCAGTACCAAGGAAGGCGTTAAAACAGGTGGTCTCCGGGGTGAAAAGAAGAGTTCAAAAGAAAGTCTTGTAGCATCGGTATCAGGGAATTTACCATTGAAGGCTTTCAGTAGCAGCTGGTTTATGTTGTACAAATCATAATGCACAGAAATATCTGGGTATTCCTCGGCCACCTTGTCTTCGAGCATTTCATGTGATATGGCCTGTATTTGACCATCGCTTAGTTGATCACCTAGTTTATATTTGAGCACGACCTTTGCTGCTTCGGGAGGGTCAAAGTCTGTCATAGCCATCAACAACAGCTCGAGCACCTCCGAGGAGTCTACTTTATTGGCATCGGGGAAGTCGTAGGCATCCAGTAATGCACGGTAGTCCTCTTCATTCCAGTATCCCGGGATTTCATCCAGTTTTTTAACTTCTTTTATCTGTACTTTACACTTCATAGTGATGAAAATCTTATTGCCTTGAAAGCGACGGTATCATTGCCATGGGGAAAATTCAATCTATGTTTGGCCCGCTGAAAGCCTTGTTCTTGCTCCGTGAAAATCTTCAATGCCAGAGACGGAACAAGTGAAAAAGTCACCAGGGTACGTCCTGTTTTTTGGTTTGACAAAACCCTCAATAATTACATCGAAATCGAAATTTCAATAATGAGTGGCTTCCGAATAAATCCATTGAAAGTGTTTATGGCGCATCGAAGTAATTCCTATCCTTTGTCTTCTACTACCTTCAATTCTACTCCATGCTCCAGCCATGCCTTGGCAGCAGCGAGCACAAGGTTAAACCCCCCGGTGGTATCCCTGATCTTCTCAATGAGTTCATCCCCTTGGTCCTTAAAGCCGTAACTTTTGACATTTACGAAGGTCCTGTCCCGTCCTCTCTCTTCAAATAAGAACAGTGCCTTGGAAGCTTGCTCCCCTGCGCCCCATTCGATCAGTATTTTTTTCAGTGGAATCATTTCGAGTACATTGACTGGTACTTCCAGGTTGTACATTTCCCACTTCCAAATGACTTTTTTGCCATGGGCGAGGACATCGCTTCCATGGGTGAACCAAAATTTGGTGGTCACGGCAGGATCTGTAAATGCGTTGAATACTTCCTTGACAGGACGCCGAATGATCAGCTGGGCATAACCAAAATAGTCATTGGATTCCATAACGTACGTTTTAACGTATCTCCAAAATAACAAAATGCATTGAATCAGCCCTTGGCTCAAATGATTCTTCTATGGCTTTTTTCGCTTTAGTTCGAAGAGATCTGTTCTTCGGTCTTTCAGGTTTCTGACGCTGCCAAGCTGGTTCAATTCGCGAAGAAGATCGATATCGACGTCAGCTATTAAGATCATCTCTGTATTAGGTGTGGCTTCAGCCTTAATACCGTTGGTGGGAAAGGCGAAGTCACAAGGCGTAAAAACGACCGATTGTGCAAACTGAATGTCCATATTGTGCACATTGGGCAGGTTTCCGACACTGCCGGCTATAGCTACGTAACATTCGTTCTCGATTGCACGGGCCTGTGCGCAGTTTCTCACCCTCGAATAACCGTTTTGCGTATCAGTCAGAAAAGGTATAAAGAGAATATCCATTCCTTCCAAAGCGAGCAAGCGGCTTAATTCAGGGAATTCAGAGTCGTAGCATATCAGTATCCCTATCTTTCCACAGTCCGTATCGAATGCCCTCAATTGCGATCCGCCTTGTAGACCCCAAACCTTGGCTTCATCGGGGGTCACATGGATTTTTTCGTATCGCTCTACCGTACCGTCTCTTTTGCATAGATAACCGACGTTGTAGAGTTTCCCATCCTTGATTTCCGGCATACTGCCAGAAATGATATTGATGTTGTACGCAATGGATAAATCGGAAAATTTTTGGGCTATGGTGGCGGTATGCTTTGACAATTCCCTTATCGCTTCCGGCTCACTGAGATGATTGTTCTCGGCCATTAGGGGGGCATTGAAGAATTCCGGGAAGAGGGCGAAATCAGACCTGTATCCCGAAACGGCATCGACAAAGTATTCTGCCTGCTGCATCAGGTCTTCGAGTTTTTTATACGGTCTCATCTGCCATTGAATCAGACCTATCCTGACCACCTTTTTCTTGATTTTCGCCTTTTTGGATGGTCTTTCGTAATAGATGTTGTCCCATTCCATGAGAACGGCAACTTCATTCGAAGCCTCGTCACCCTTGAGATATCCCTTCAGGATTTTAGTAGGATGAAAGTCGTTGGAAATCTGGAAATTAAGGACGGGATCATGGATTTCCTTGAGTCGTACCTTTTCGATGTATTCCTTGGCACCCATTTGATCCGCATACTTGTGGTAATTTGGAATGCGCCCGCCAAAGACAATGCCTCGCAGGTTTAACTTTTCGCAAAGTTCCTTACGGTAATCGTACAACCTACGACCCAGTCTCAAACCCCGGAATTCTGGTTTGATGAAGACATCGATGCCGTACAGTACATCACCATCGTCGTTGTGTGAGTTGAATGTGAAGTTGTCCGTAATCTCCCGATAGGTATGGTTGTCAGAAAAGTCGTTGGAGTCAACAATGATCGACAACGCACAACCCGCAAGTTGATCATTGATTTTTATCACAACCTGGCCTTCGGGAAATTTCTCGAGTAGCGACTCAATATGATGCTCCCGCCAGTAGGCCTCTGGCATGGTCTTGTATGCTGAAATCATGGCTTCCTTGAGCTCCTTGTAATCATTGGCAGACAGGTATTTGAGTTCGATGTTTTCGATTTCCTGAATGTTCATTATTCTCGTCTATTTGATGTAAAGATTAAGTTGGCAAAGCTCCGTCAATAATTTGATAAAATTGAGGTCATCATATATAATATTGACAACCCATGAAAATGGAGGACCACCAGTGTAGTTAGACTTTTCCCCTGACCATACCTGCTTCCTAAATCACCGGGCAGACCGGGCGAAAACATGCAATAATATATCCCTTATACAGGGTCCAGGAAGAACAATGTCGAGGGATTTACTCTAGACGCTCGATCCATGGTAGGGGTATCCGGAAATACTCGATCGTTTGATATTCGCCTGTTTCTGCAAGGATACCGATCATGTCCCTTTCCTGACTCACCATGGAAGAATAAGCAGATTTTCCTTCATTGATCACACGATGGCGTTTCCAATTTACTCCGCGGTCATCGCTGATATGAAGGGTAAGGTTCACCCGTTCAAAAGAATGATAGGCATTTACTACAAAAAGTAACTCCCGTTGTCCATCTTTGGTAAAAAGAAGAGCGGCGTTGCACCCGGGATCCACCATGCTCGAATCAATGGAAGAATCCCACGTCATTCCCTCATCAATGGATCGATGCACTACGCGAAATCCCCGGCCATTGACCCTGCTGTTAATCCACCATTGTCCATCGGGAAAGATGATGATTTTGGACTCGTCGGCTGGGGTAATGACAGATTCTTTCGTCTTCCAGGTAGTCCCCATGTCATCACTGTAGAAAACTTTTACTCCAAAATCAACATGCACGAGGGTATGAAAAAGAATCCCGTCCTCACTGCAAAATCCGTTACCCGATGTAATGAATACGAAATCTTTACGCCATTCGGGTTGGACAATTTCACCGGATATATTACGAGGGCGTGACCATGAAAGCCCGTGATTATCGCTGTACATCACCATATGCTCGTAAATGGCAGGTGCCAGTAGGTGATCCATCTTGTTGAAAAACAAGTGAATTCGCTCATTGACAGGATCGACGATAAATGATGGATCTGACGCAGAAATACCCTCCGGATAATCAACCAGTATTTGGGGGAGTCCCCAGGAAAGACCGTTGTCGTCACTGCGTCTCAGTACGAGATTAATATCATGATGACTCCTGAGATCACCGCAGTGTTCCATTCGCATATCGGCTATGGCCAACAGATCTCCATTTAGCGCTTTGGTTATTGCGGGAATGCGGTAACAGCCATTTCCGGTGAGCTCAGCCGATGAGAAAAGCACTTTTCGTATGGTGTCTTGTAATTCGGTGAAGTGGTAGTTTTGACACGAGGCCTTGGCCACAAGAGGTGTTGGTAACGATGATATCGACCATATAAAAAGAGTTGATAATAAAACCCAAGAATAAGGACTTTGTTTGTGTACAGTAAAAGTGCACACTTCATTTTCATGAATTGTTAAGTTCGATGATGCCATATTAACGCGGTGTAGCATGGTTCTTTTCCCAAGTTTTTCTCGAAATGCGATACACCTTGCAATGATCTTTTCCAAAGATGCGGTCTTCTACAAATTCGAATCTCAGTTTTTCGTAAAATCGGTGTGCCCGATGGTTTTTTGCCAGGGGATCTACCCAAACGGTCGTTACGTTGGGTTGATTAAAACACCGTGCAAGAGTCAATAACATCATTTGTGTCCCATATCCTTGACCCAGATCTTTGGCATCGCCGATCCATAAATCGACTGCCCTGTGGTAGGGACCTATGTCATCCCAGTAGTGGGTGGTTTCCATGGCTGGATCAATGATTTGCAGGAATCCGAGGGGTCGGCTTTGCAATTCGGCAATCAATTGCTCACGCCACGGAGGTTCTTCCAAAAGGTCCGTTTCCCAAGCCCAGTTATCACTGCTTTCAGAAAGCAGAATGTGGTCCTGTTCGTCCCAATATTTCAATAATGGTAAATCATTGATATCTGCTTGTCGCAAAGATAGTTTGGAGTTCATCCGATCAGGTTTTTTCATGATCGTCAAGCGCTTTGGAGGAATGATCTTCGCTGGTAATGGCTAAACCCAGCCCGGCTTTCTTCCAAAGTAAAACGGAGTAGGTAACCATACCTATCGTAGCCAGGATGGAACCCTCAAAGCCAAAAGACCCGCCAGAAAAAAAATCCACACCGGTTTCATCCATGTCGACCAAACTGTACACATCTATACCACTTACTTCGTAACCCAGAAAACTGCCTTGGAAAAAATTCCATGCCGCATGAAATCCCAGTGGGGCCCAAAGTTTCCGGTACCGGATGAACAGTAAGCCCATCAACAAACCCGCCAAGAAAATATTAACCAGTCCCAGGTATGAAACGTTTGCATTGGTGCCGTGAACCGTTGAAAACACGACTGAAGAGACTAAAAGCGCGGTAGGCGTATTGAACCTCGATTCTATAGCAGGTATTAGATAGGATCTTCCGACCACCTCCTCCATGGCACTTTGGACCAAGAAAAAAAGCATGAAACCAAAGAAAAGTCGGCCATTCCAATTTATCCCTAGTATTTCAAGTTGATGTGTCAGCAACAATAGGATGAAACCAGCCAAGAGTATCACCAGGGCGATGATTCCTCCCTTAATAAATTGCGGTACCATGCCACCTATATCGAATCCGAGAAGTGACCAGTCTCGTCTGAAAATTTTGACATGAACGAGATAAATGGTACAAAGAGAAACCAGGAGTAAGGGCAGGTAGCTGATCCAGACACCCAGGTAGGGTTTGGAAAAAATGTCGTCTGAGGTATAAAACGATTCAATACCTGGCCACAATTTCGATATCAGTAAAGTGATGCCGAAAAACAACAGCCCTCCGACAAAAACAAAGATGATCCATTCGAGCAGAAGCCATAAGGTCTGCTTCATGACCGACAACAAATGTTGGTTCATGCGATAAATGTACAAAAGGTACCTGGCAATTGGTGGCCTGGGTTTAAATGACCTGGATGATGTCGTATTTAGTGATTACTTGGAGGCTTCCTTCGCTGTCCTCAGTGATGATAGCCGGTATTTCACGCGAGATGTAGCGGTTCAATTCCTTGATAGGCGTATCCGGTGAAACCTGCGGGAATGCGGGGCCCATAATTGTCGATACGGGCCTCTGCCAATGTTCAGCCGGATTCTCAAGGATATGGCCGAGAAGGGCGCTTTCGGTGATAGAACCGACGATGGATCCTTCTTTGGTGACCGGCATTTGCGAGATATCCTTAGCTTTCATCTCATTGAGTGTCATACGCAAGGTGGTCAACACGTCGACAGAAAAGAATTGATCCGATGATTTACGTATGATTAGATCTTTTACCTTGAGTTCTTTGTCGAGGAAACCACGTTCACGCATCCAGTCATCGTTGTATATTTTTCCGACGTATCTGCTGCCATGATCGTGAAAAATGATTACCACGACATCCGATGACTTCAACCTGTCACGGAGTTGCAATAAGCCGGCCAGAGCTGACCCAGCAGAGTAACCCAGGAGGAGTCCTTCTTCGCGTGCCAAAGCGCGAGCAGCGAGGGCACCGTCCTTATCCGAGACTTTTTCAAAATGATCAATCAGGTCGAAGTCGACATTTTTTGGAAGAATATCTTCCCCGATACCCTCGGTTATGTAGGGATAGATCTCCTTTTCATCGAAGATGCCCGTTTCATGGTATTTTTTAAAAACCGATCCATACGTATCTATACCCCAGATCTGGATGTCCGGGTTTTGCTCTTTGAGGTACTTGGCAGTTCCCGATACGGTACCACCGGTGCCAACGCCCACAACCAGGTGCGTGATTTTTCCGTCCGTCTGGTGCCATATTTCTGGTCCCGTCGTTTCATAGTGTGCCTGCCTGTTGGCGAGGTTGTCATACTGGTTTACCCAATAGCTATTAGGCATTTCCTTACTTAGCCGTTCTGCAACAGAATAGTAAGATCGAGGATCGTTGGGCCTAACATCGGTAGGACACACGATCACCTCGGCACCCACGGCTTTGAGTATGTCAATTTTTTCCTTGGACTGTTTATCAGTGGTGGTAAAGATGCATTTGTATCCTTTCACAGCAGCGGCAAGCGCTATGCCCATACCTGTATTCCCGGATGTACACTCGATCAAGGTCCCTCCTGGCTTGATCAAACCATTTTGTTCGGCATCTTCAATCATTTTGAGAGCCATGCGATCCTTGATGGAATGTCCTGGATTAAAGGTCTCTACCTTGCCCAGTACGAGCGCCTGCACCGAGCGAACAGACTTGTTTAATTTAACCATGGGCGTATTGCCGATGGTCTCAAGAATATTGTTTTTTATGTCCATTATTCGAAGTACGTCATTTCTACCAGGAAGCGCCGGTCCAGAGCACCCAACGCATCGGCCACAGAAGGCGAAATTACGACACTTATGTTATCCGGGTATGAATTTTCTTCCAGTCTGCTCACAACCGTGGCTATCACTCGCCGGTTCATCATAGGATTGTATAATACAATTTTTGAATTGACTGGAGCAGTGCGATGAATTGCCAAGAAATCAACGGCTGAACTGTCTCTATGGTCCCAGAATGCTATTCCTTTCTTGGTCACTTCTCTCATCATCAGCAAGGTATCGCTCAAGAAGGGGCCCGACAACTCTTCTTCAACTGCATAGTCAGCCTTTTCAACGAGCTCCAATTGGGTTGTCAGGGCAGGTTCGTTTGCCGACTTGGCAGGAGGAGACTCGACGTCAGTTTCTTGAGATGTCTCTTGCGTTTCTTCACGACGTGACAATGAATTCCTTTCAAAATGAACTTCGATATCTGGGTCATCTGACGACACTTCCCACAACAGCCATCCGAGCTGAATCTTTTCACCCAATGACAATACTTCGTCGGCAGTGTGGTTTAAATTTTGGAGTTCTCCAATGGACTTATCCGTATAAATCCTCGCTATCCTGAACCAGTTGTCACCAGGCTTTACAATATACCAGACTTCCACGGCACCCGGTATTGGTGTATCTAACAACTTGCTTTTGTTTACAGGTAGAGTAAGGATGTCCCGATCGCTCAAAACAGACGGGTCAAGTCCTGGATTGACAGCCTGTAGCAGTGATAGATCTATCCCTAGCAATTTGGTGAAACGGTAAGCTGTTTGACCTTTTTGAACCTGCCAATCCATGTGAAGACCAAATTCATTGTCGTAGTGCAATTCTACAGATTGTGATTGTGCACTGCCATCTGTTTGAACCACTAGGAGCAACAAGACGATATAGGAAAGGCAGATTCTATCCATCTATCTGATTTCAAACGGTAAATATATTAAATAAATACTTAATATGATAACAACATTGTGAATTGTCTTCGCGTCGGAGAATCCTTATGAATGGTGGATTCATCACGACCCTTCAAGGCTGGCAAAGACTTCATAATTTAGCAGATGATGAAAAATGAAAAAACAACAGTTATTATTCCAGCGAGAATTGCTTCCACGCGGTTTCCTCGAAAACTTCTTCATCGGGTGGAAGGGAGAAGTGTTTTGGAGTGGACAGTTTGCCAAGCAAGGCGATCTCAACTTGTTGACAGGCTCATTGTAGCTACACCGGACGAGGAGATTGCACTTCATATGGAAGCGGCAGGTGATATCGAAATAGAACGCACTTCCCATGAATGGCGCAATGGTACAGAGCGCTGTGCTGAGGTCGTAAGAAGATTAAAACTTGATGGGTATATCGTCAATCTTCAGGGCGATGAAATGAATTTGTCAACGGAAGACCTGGACCGCTTAATAACGAGAATGGGAAAGCGGGACTTTCCCGGATTTGGGACGCTCGTGACCGAGCTCTCATCAGAAGACTTGGATGACATTCACGTAGTTAAAGCCATTGGTAATGTGCGTGATATCGCTCTTGATTTTGTGCGCAATCGGCCTGAATCATTCGAGTTTGTCTACAGGCATATAGGGGTTTACGGCTATACCACCGATCATTTGTTGGAGGCAGTCCGTTGGGTACCCAGCTCTTCAGAAAAAGAGAGGCAATTGGAACAAATGCGTTGGCTCGATAATGGAGCGACCATATGCCTGGTGAAGGCTGTTTCTTCAGGACATGCGATCAATATTCCAACAGATATTGGCCGTGCAACTACTTCCATCTCAAGTCTGCCGCCATGCTGATGGTTATCGGAGGTTCTGCCAGCACCGGCAGTTCTCTGTTGATGCGAATACTGGACCGGCATTCGAAGATTCTGGCTGGTCCCGAAACATCATTGTTGGCCCGGCCACAGCTGTCTTTTAATTGGGAACGCAACAAGGGATTGATTTGTGGTCGTCAACTGAGAAAGCTGCGCAATCCCGGCTGGCACAGGTATTACGGTATACAGTGGGATGAATCTTATTATTCGGTCACGAGAAGGGAGATGTGTGATTTGGCCCATAGAAGCCCCTCGTTCCAGGCATTCATCACCTCGCTCAAAAACATCCTGTTGGCCAGGACAACTCGCAATGTTTGGATTGAAAAGACACCTGCCAATGTCTATCATTTCAATGCGCTGAACGAGCTGATCCCAGGTAGTCAATTCGTATTGACTGTCAGGCATCCCGCTGACGCCATAGCCTCCATGATCCGCCGGGGAATGTCACCACTCTACGCTGCGGCGTTGTTTCTTTTGAACACAGCTTTCGGTCTCGATCCGTCAGGCCCATCCGCCCTCATTGTAAAATATGAAGAGTTGGTAAGCCAGCCACGGATTATTACTTCACGGCTTCTGAAGTGTCTCGGATGTGAATTCGAGAATCAGATGTTATCTGGTGCCAAAGGGACTGCCAAGATGAAAGGATGGAACTATGATGAAACTGCACCGCCCGGGACAGCTGCGGTCGGATCGTATCATAAGCTTGACAAAGCAGACCTCATAGATGTATCATTTCTAATTCATCATCTTAAAATTCCAGGAAACACGGTTATCGCTGGTGAGCGACCGGCTGAATACAGTTTGTCTTCTTTGTGCCAGCGTCTTGGCTATGAACTTCCTTTGCCAGTAGAGGGTACCAGGTGGAAATTCGTCGCAGCTTTACAGCGCGAACGATGGTTGCGTTTTATGGGTGGCTACGGACACTTTGACTCCCGGTTTCCGGTGTATATTTGATTATGATGACCTACAAAGAGGCCATGAGCAGGACTACCTTGCGGTTAATGGACGTATACACCCGTGAAGAAGCAAGTAAGCTGAGTAAATGGCTGTTCATCGATTGTTTTGAATGGGCCCCTGGAAAAGAGGCTGAAGTCTTCGTGTACATAGAAAAGTTGGAAGAATATGTCAGAAGACTCCTGAAACGAGAGCCTCTGCCATATATATCCGGAAAGGTACACTTCTACGATCTGGTCCTGGACATCAACCATCACGTATTGATACCCAGACCAGAGACAGAAGAGCTTGTCCATTGGATACTTTCCGATTACCGGGATGACAGGCGACAACTGGATTGTCTGGACATTGGTACTGGAAGCGGATGTATAGCAGTGACTCTGAAGACGCATAAAATGAACTGGAGAGTTTTTGGGATTGAATACAGCTTAGACGCTTTGAATGTGACGCGTATCAATGCACGCAAACACAAAGCACCCGTGGAAATGCTTCGAATGAATTTTCTTGATACCTCCATGTGGTCCCACCTGGGTCTCCTCGATCTCATTGTAAGCAATCCTCCCTACGTTTCGGACGATGAAAAGGGTGTAGTAGCGGATAATGTCCTCCTTTATGAACCCGAAATGGCCCTCTTTGCAGGGGGGGATGACCCGCTCATTTTTTACCGGCGCATACATGAGCTTGCGGAGCGGCGTCTCAGGCCAGGAGGACGGGTATACGTCGAGATGAACGAGTTTAAAGCTCAAGAAATTTCCGACCTGTTTAGCTCTGACCGGATCGAAGAAATCAACATGCGAAAGGACATGCAGGGGAAAGCAAGAATGTTGTGTGTACAATATGAATAATAGGCGTGGCAGAAATTAATTCACATTGATCAGCCTCGCAAGACTGGCCGGGATCGAAACATCACGTTTACCTACGCGCAGCTGAACTTCTTCGGCATCAATTCGCAAAATATGAATGGCTGTCTCTGGTGTGAGACCCAACTCCCATAACTTGCTTTCCACCTCTTCACTTATCTGGTCTTTGGATATCTTGGCTTTGGCACGGGGACGTAGTTTCAACAGTGGATTATCTGCACGGAGTTTTTTAACGGGTATGGGCGAACCGTGTGGGTCGGTAGTGGGGAAACCCAGTTTGGCATCCAACTGGTCGAGGATATCGGGATCTAATATGTGTTCGTATTTCTCGGCGTCTTCATGTATATCTGAATCCTTGAGGCCCACCTCTTCCACCAAAAACTTTTCCCACAACCGGTGCGCCCTGACCAATTCTGAAGCGCGACTTTTCCCCTTCGCTGTCAATGTGGGTTGAGTCATCTTTTCCATCAAAAACCCTTCCCGTACCAATGATTTAACGTGTTGGGTAACCTTGGCAATATCGAGTCCCAAGTCGCGGGAAATGATTGCGGGTGCGGCACCACCCTCACCGGTAGACTTGAAGAGAAACTTGAGTATATCTTCTTTTTCGATATGGGCGGATTGACGAGCTCTCCGTATTGCCTGGAATATCAAACCTTTGGATGGGGAGAAGAGGACGGCACCGGCATAGATCATGGTCGCCACAACGCACATCGCCGGGCCAGGCGTCGTATTAAACACCACGGCACTTGCGAGCCCCAGTATTGCGGAAAGCAACCCGAAGAATCCCGAGAGCACCAGAACGTGTTTTAACCTGGCTGAAAGAAGCAGTGCCGCGGCGGCTGGCGTGATGAGCATGGCCACTACTAGAATGATACCCACGGTCCGCAGTGCTGCTACCACCGCGAAAGAAAGCAACAGCATCAAGAAATAATGGATCAGTTTCACCGAAATACCCATGGTGGAAGCAATGGTGGGTTGAAATGTCGAAATAAACAGATATCTGTAGAAGAGGGCAATGCTTCCGATGGAGTAAATGGCCACGAAGAAAGTGATGACGAGATCTTCGTTTGAAACACCGAGGATGTTGCCAAATAGAAAATCTTTGAGGTCCAGGTGGACGCCTTCTTTGTTGTTCAGGTAGGAGATACCAATGACCCCGAGAGAGAACATGAAGGTGAAGATGATCCCGATGGCCGCGTCGTTTTTAGTGCGGACGTTTTCCTGGATCCAAGTAATAGCTACTGCACTGATCAAAGCTGCAATGAGTGTGCCGCTGAAAAAACCAAACGAACTGTATCCTACAAGAACAAATGCCACAAATATTCCCGGCAAAATGGCATGTGAGAGGGCATCTCCGATGAGTGACATATTCCTCAAGACCATAAAACACCCGATCACGCCGCAGGTAAGACCTACCAGGCTCGATGCTACCAAGGCCCTTATAGCCCACTCCTCACTCATGATCTCTAAGAATGATTCCATTCGCAGCGACTTAATATTTAGACAAATCTAAAAATATTTTTAATATAATAGAATTCCTTCTTTCAGAGCGTATTTCGATACTATGAAAATGCTTGATTCCATATAGCTTAGTATGTATTCGATCAGTATGAAGGCCACCACAACATAAACTACCCGTTCATCAGGAATTTGA
>JBFKOL010000100.1:0-12588 GCA_041628815.1 Saprospiraceae bacterium
ATAGGTGTAGTCGGCGTGCGAAGGCCTGTACTTGTCTGCAATATGGGCATAGTCCCTGGATTTTTGATCCTGGTTGTGAATGATCAGGGCGATAGGCGTCCCTGTTGTTTTACCGTCGAAGATTCCGGACATGATCTGAACAGAATCACCTTCTTTGCGTTGTGTTACTATATTCGATTGTCCCGGTCTCCGCCGGTCAAGGTCCTTTTGAATATCGTCAACATTAATAAAGACACCCGCAGGACAGCCATCAATGACCACACCTAATGAAAAACCATGTGACTCACCAAAAGTCGTTATTCTGAATGCATTACCAAAACTGTTACCTCCCATGATCGTAAAATGACGATTGTCCTGAACATTTCACAAAGGACAATCCGTAAATTTGCCCGTGCAAGTTAGCTCTTTTGTAATCAATACTTATGAATACGGGATGGCGGTGACAAACCATTCGCCATTACATCAGTTACAATGGCAGGCAAACCTAAAGTAAATGTGTCAATGACATTTAATATTTCCGCAGAGGCAGCAAAACAACTCGAGTTTGATAAAATAATGGACCGGGTCAGAGATCTATGCAAAGGCGATCCGGCTAAGAATTCTCTTGACTTGCAACCTTGTTACAGCAATCTCCAGGATCGAAAAGTTGCACTTCTGGAAGTGAAAGATTACATGGCCCTCTCCGGAAACGGGCAAGACCTGTATCTGCGATCCTATGAAGACCTGACGGCAACATTGGCCCTATTGAAAAAGGAAGGATATGTCCTCGATGCTGAAAGTGTCCTTGCCATCTCAGATGTATTAAAGAATTACAGAGACTTTGTCTCGATTTTTGACAAGGACCGAAAACTCCAGTTGGAAAATCTTTTCAACGCAGGGCGTATTGAAGGATATACCGAAAATCCTTTGGAAAGCATTACACGAGTCTTTGACGAAGAGGGCAATGTAAGGCCTGACGCATCGCCAGCATTGGTCAGGATTTTTAAACACATTGATTCTGCCAGGCGAAAGGCTGATTCACTCTTTGATCAGATTTTGTTGAGGTACCGAAACATGAAGATGCTTGGGGAGCCTGTCGAGACCTGGAGAAATAGCAGGAGGGTGTTAATCGTGCCCTCCGAGAATAAAAGAAAGATCGGTGGCGTCATTCATGATCAGTCTGCCAGTGGAAAAACTTTCTTTATTGAACCGCAGGAAATCATAGAGATCAACAATGAGGTCTTTTCATTGGAAAATGAAAAGAGGGCTGAATTATACAGAATCCTTTCGCAGTTATCGGGCGTCCTGAGAACTCATTCCGACTTGATTACGGAAATTTTCACCACCGTGAGAAAAATCGATTTGATCCGGGCCAAAGCTCTTTTCGGTATTTCGCTGGATGGTATTGTCCCGGAACTCACTGAAGAATCTGTTCTTCGCCTTTTCGGAGTGTGTCATCCACTACTGGTCATCCAGCAGAAGGAGGGTGGAACTAAGGTAGTACCCTTTGATCTCGAGTTGAAAGGAACAAACAAGCTGCTGCTCATCAGCGGACCTAACGCCGGTGGTAAATCAGTGACTCTTAAAGCCGTAGGATTATGCCATCTCATGGCTTATGCAGGAATCCCGATTCCGGCAGACGCGCGTACGGTCATCGGAACGTTCACAGGTATTTTCACTGATATCGGTGACCAACAATCCATCGATGACGGCTTGAGTACGTACAGTTCACATCTTACCAATCTCAACGAAATCGTTTCGAATTGTGATGAGAACAGTCTCGTCTTGTTGGATGAAATCGGCTCGGGAACAGATCCGAAACTGGGAGGAGCCATTGCGGAAGGGGTATTACGAGCCCTGATCCGACTAAAGGCCAATGGTGTAGTGACGACACATTACTCTTCTTTGAAAGTTTTTGCCTTTAAGACAAGAGGAATCCTTAACGGGGCCATGCTCTTCGATAAGGTCCACCTCGAACCTACTTATATATTGAAAGTGGGCAAACCGGGCAGTTCCTACGCATTTGAAGTCGCACGGAAAACTGGCATGGATCCAGGAATTGTGCGATATGCGCGTAAAAAAGTAGGTAGAAAGGAAAATGCGGTAGAGGACTTATTGATTGATTTACAACACCAGCGGGCAGTCCTTGAAAAGGAGTTGAACCAGGTAAAAAGAGAAAAAGAAAATCTTGATCAACTTATTAAGAATTATCAGAAACTTTCCGACGAATTTAAGGTAAAGCGCAAAAAACTTCAGATTCGTGCGAAGGAAATCGAAGTCAAAAAAGCCAATGACGAGCGTTTAGAACTCAACAGGCTCATCAAAGAATTGGAACGCGAAAAAAATATAGAAGCTGCTAAAAAAGCAAAAGAGGAAGCCGAACAAAAAAGAGCCAGCAAGTCCATACAGATCAAAGTTCTTAAGAAAGAAGTGTACCAGGAACAGGAGCCGTCAAGACCCTTGAAAAAAGGTGATTTTGTGCGTCTATTGGATGGAGAGATGAGTGGTGAAGTCATCGAAGTGAAAAAAGATCATGTTAAAGTGCTATTTGGCCTATTGCAGATGGATGTACCCAAGTCCGAACTGGTACTTGCCAGGGATCAAATAGAAATTAACCGGGAAAAAAGGATCAATCTGAAAGGGATAGCCTTCGATAATAATTTTAGCCCAAAGCTCGACATACGTGGTTATAAAATCGATGATGCCGACCGGACTCTGCAGGAGTTTTTGGATCGTGCACTGATGAGTAATGCCAGTACATTGGAGGTAATACACGGCAAAGGAAGTGGAGCCTTGCGAAAATTGGTGCAACGCAAATTAAAGGACTATAAGGATGTACAACGATCCTGGCACCCTGCCGAAGAAATGGGAGGAGAAGGGGTCACTTTTATTAAATTGTGATTCTCATTGACGGAGATGAATTGATGGCCCAGAACATTAGGGTAATTCATAAGAAATTCCCATGACCATATAGGACTGCATAACCTTTTCACCATCGCTAAGTTGTAAGCTTTCCTGTTCGCTGATTCGCATGGCATATTCGAGTCCGAGGCCGATGCTGTCGAAAATCTTCATATTGAATCCAAGCGTAGTCGTGAGATTTGATAAATAAGCAATATCCCTGTAGCTGATAAATCCGTTTAAGTCTATCGACATATGAACGTCTGAATGGAGTTCCTCCTTGTAATCCATCGCGAGTTTGGCACCTGAAGAAGACTTATATCCATCAGTGTCCACGAGAATCATTTCGTAATTCACTGGATGAACGACCGTCACAAGGTTTTCTTCAGGGCTCCATGTAATGCCCATACTCAGGTCGAGGTATGAAGGACTCAATGCATTACCGAGAACATTGGAGTCCCATTCCCCCATCACCGAAATTGACAGGTCCTTTTGGATATTTTGCCCGTAATGGGTCTCGAGTTTGACAACATCAGTTGTATTGACAAATGAACTTTTCTCCTTTTCCTTCGATGAGTAACGCTGCCATCCTACATTCATTTTTCCCTGGTTACGCCAGAAGTAGGATTCCCCAACCGTCTTTGCAAATCCTGACAGCCCAATAGACATATTTGCCGACGAAGAATTGACATCCTTGCCCCGATTCGCCCAATTCGAAAATCCGGCATAATGAAACCCACATAGGGCCTGCCCTCCAGCATCCCAATATGGAAGGGAAACCTTGGCTTTTCTGATCGAAGCAATCTGTTCTTTCAAAGAGTCAACTACTGCTTGATGCTGATTCATTGATGCAAGCAGTGTTTCTTCCACTTCCGTCAACGAATCCACCTCGCTCCCCTGACCTGTTAATGCGATTTGAATGAAAAGGAGCACAATCCACAAAGAATGAATTTTCACAAAATTAAATTTTGTTAAGAGGGATAAATAACGGCAACTTTCAAAAAATAGTATGGTAGACTGGCTTAATTAAGAAGGTGCTAGCCAATGTGTATAAAAAGACACGTGACATTCACTGAAGGCCTTGGTTAAACTTTCCGACAGTTTCAATCTGTCGGAAAGTTTAACCGGTTTATTTTAAATCAAACAGTATTGACAGATCCTGTTCAATTTTGTCCAATATTGTCGATTTGAGAGACTGTTTGAAGAAAGCCGTAACGGGACGGGTATTTTGGTATGGTGTATTTTTATTGAAGCCATTCAGAGGGCACCATGGTTGAATCAAGTTTTTCGAGATGAGATGGGGGAGGATCGTAGGATCCGAGGTGTTCGCGAGCAGTCTTATCGAGGTCTGCAACAATTTCGGGATGTTCAGAAGAGAGATTGAATCTTTCGGAGGGGTCATGATCAAGGTGAAACAACAACGGCGGATCGTGGTTCTCGACAGGTTCACCGACATAAGGGTTCAACGTCTTGTAATGCATTTTCCATGGGCCTTTCCTAATGGCAAAAAGTTGCGTACCCAGGTAGAAGTAGACTTCTTCCCGGACTCTATGGGATTGCCCTTTCAACAATGGGACGAGATCGGTTCCATCGAGTGTCAGATCTTGCGGGGCACTAATGCCAGCGAGACTGATAGCGGTTGAAAAGATGTCCATGGTTGTTGACAAGGCATTCGTAACTTTGCCGGCTTCAATAGTACCTGGCCACCATGCGATGGCTGGTACACGCATACCGCCTTCCCAAGTAGAACCTTTACCCTGTCTCAGAAGGCCTGCCGAACCTCCTTCGATACCTTCAGTTAACCAAGGACCATTATCACTCGTGAAAAAGACCAGTGTGTTTTCAGAGAGGTTGTTTTTTTCCAGTGCCTCTAACAAGGCACCCATACTCCAGTCGATTTCCTCTACGACATCGCCGTACAAGCCTCTGGAACTTTTGCCCAGAAATTCATCCGAAGCGTATAAGGGAACATGAGGAAAAGTGTGTGCCACGTACAGGAAAAAAGGTGATTCCCTGTTGTCTTGAATAAATGCTAATGCCTTTTCCGTATATCTTCTGGTGAGCCCTCTCTGATCGGGCTCTTCCTCTATGATATTTTCATTCTCGAGCAAGGGTAATTTGGGAAACTGTTGAGCTACACCCCAGTCGTTGGTAACAGGGCTCATATCGTTGGAATATGGAATACCGAAATACGTGTCGAATCCATGCCGTGTAGGAAGATATGCATCGTAGTGTCCAAGGTGCCATTTGCCGATCGCTGCAGTTGCATAGCCTGCCTCTGACAGGGCTTCAGCCAGCGTCCATTCGTCTCGTGGGAGTCCTGATGTGCTGAACGGAAACAAAACGCGTAACCGGTCGCTCGTCATGCCATAGCGGGTTGGCAATCTCCCGGTCAATAGTGCAGCACGTGAAGGAGTACAAACAGAGGCACCAGAATAGAATTGAGTGAATTTCATGCCCTGTGATGTCATCTTATCAAGGTGCGGAGTATTGATTGTCGGGTGTCCGTAGCATCCAAGGTCTCCGTAACCAAGATCGTCGGTAAAGACAATGATGATATTTGGCTTTTTCCGATCGGATGACTCATCACCATCGCAAGCCCCGAAATTACACAGCATCACTACGGCAAAAAGCCAAAATAGAAACTGCCGGATATCGCTCCATTTCTCGTGCATAATCATTGTATATCTTCCTGATACGGATCATAAGATCCAAAACTCCATACATGTCCTTCAAGATCTCGGCATGAAAAGTTTTTACCACCATATTCCTGGGCCTCCAGAGGCATGACAATATCTGCTTCACTTGCAAGGACGCGTTGGTAGACCTTTTCTAATTTCTTTTCGTTCAGCACAACGTACGTGCTTTGCGTGTTCAGCCCTTCATTTAGATCTGGCAGAGTCATAACGGATCCGAAAGTGTCTTCCCTGTGTGATCCCAACATAATCATACCGTTGCCAAGTGTAAGTTGTGCATGAGCTATACCTCCTTCGCCGTCTTCGACTACCATCCTTGTCGTAAATCCAAAGATTTCTTCAAGCCACTTAATGGCTGAGTGGGCATTGCGATACCGCATGCCGGGAATAATGTTGGGATGTCCTTCCATGGCCGATCAGTTTTACTCCAATTTCGTGTATTAGCATGAAAAGACCAAGCTCATGCCAAGATTTAATAGATGCCTAAGCCTCCTGCGAAGGTTTGCGAAGCCTGCAAAGGCTAAAATCTTTCGAGTAATGAAAAGTGAAAATTGGATTCTATGTCGGCATTTTCGTCGGAATCTGCTCCGTGCACAGCATTCTCTCCTACGTTGGTAGCATACAAAGCCCGAATGGTACCAGGAGCAGCCTCTGCTGGGTTCGTGGCACCAATAAGTTTGCGGTAGTCTTCGACGGCATTCTTTTTTTCGAGTATAGCAGCGACAATTGGGCCTGAAGACATGAATTCGACCAGTTCTCCATAAAACGGACGGTTTTTATGGACAGCATAAAACTCCGCTGCTTTTTCACGTGAAAGTTTCGTATACTTCATTGCCACAATCCTGAATCCCGCATCGTTGATCATTTTCAGGATATTGCCAATATTACCTGCCCTTACGGCGTCAGGCTTGATCATTGTAAAGGTCCTTGTTCCTGCCATTTTGTTTCACTTTGGGCCGCAAATGTAGTACTATTTTGACTAAAGCAGCCTGCGTGGAGCCAAAACAGCAGAAAGGTAGAATCTCAGTAATATCTTCTTTATTTTCGCCGATCAATTGTTTTGCATGTCTGAGACAGGTCAACTGAAAAAGTTGCTTTCTACCCCGAAGAATGTGGCCATACTGACACACCGCAATCCCGACGGTGACGCTATTGGTTCGTCGCTTGCAGTAAAACTGTTGCTGGAGCAGATGCACCACCGGTGTCGTGTTATTTTGCCATCGGACTTTCCAGTCGTTTTTGAATTTTTGCCGGGGATCAAAGACGCGATGATATACGATAATGATCCAGAGGCATGCTGTAAAACTTTGGAGTGGGCGGAAATCATATTTTTTCTTGATTTTAATGGTCTTGACAGGGTGGAGAAAATGGCGCTTACAATTGCTGATTCAAAAGCTTACAAGGTATTGATAGATCACCACCTGGATCCCGAACCGTTTGCCGATTATTACCTTACTGACACCGGGGCAAGCTCTACCTGCGAACTGGTTTACCGCTTTGTAAGATCCCTAGGATATCAAAATTACCTTTCCTTAGAGATAGCGGATTGTCTGTTTACTGGGATTATAACCGATACGGGCTCCTTCAAATATGGGACCAATCCAGAAGTTTATAGGATGGCCGCTGATCTTAAGGAGATTGGGGTAGATGACTATGCCTTACAGGACGCCATTTTTAATTCTTGGACAGAGCGTCAATTGAACATTTTAGGTCATGCCCTGAGAAACCGCCTCGAGGTCCTTCCCGAATGGAAAACCGGTATTATCCGGCTCACAAAAGGAGACTACTTGAAATACCAGATTTCTCGTGGAGATACTGAAGGAGTGGTCAATTACATTCTGATGATCAAAGGGATTGAACTGGCCGCCTTCATTCGCGAGATGCCCCTGGGAGAAATAAGATTGTCATTGCGGTCGAAAGGCGACATTTCAGTTCAGGAAATTGCCAGCAAGCACTTTAATGGTGGAGGGCATAAAAATGCATCAGGTGGAACTTCAGATTTAGATCTGCAGGGAACTATAGAAAGATTTAAACAAATTTTGCCACTTTACATCAAACAACAGTTATGAGTGATATACGTTTGCTGGTCATACTGAGCGCCACAGTTGTTTTTTTAGCTTGTAATGAGCGTGCTGTGAAGACAGCCCCGATATCGGGGTACAAATACATTGTATACGATGACCAGCCAGGAAGGATGGCGGAGGTGGGTCAATATGTCTATTTCCAAATGGACATTTACGACGATGCCGGAAAACTTCTCCAGTCTTACCGAAATCAGAAACAAATGCCTTCGATACAGGTAGCGGACATCACAAATCCCTTGCGGGCCAAAAATCCGCTCGTCGATGTAATGGGTGCATTATCCCTCGAAGACAGTGTGGGGATTTTGATACCAAAGGATTCGATACCCGATCTACCCATGGAATACCAGTACGTGAAAAACCTTGAATATCGGATCAAGGTAAAAGACATTTTAACCGAAGAAGATTTCCAGGAACGCATGATCAGGCAACGTGAAGAGGAGGAACAAAGAGCTGCCTCTTTCAAAGAAAGAATTCCGGAAATTGAAGATCTTGCTGCGGTGACACTGAGAGCTTACAAAGAGGGGTCACTCGGGCTGGAAGAAACGACAGGAGGTGTAAAATACATCATTCATGAGCTGGGTGATGGAGACAAACCTCAAAAGAACTGGATGACGACAGTTCAGTACCGAGGCATGTTGGTCAGTGACGGAAGTGTCTTTGACAGCTCCTTCGAAAAGGGTAGGGGTTATACCTTCAGGATTGAGACAGGCAATGCCATCAGGGGATGGCATGAAGCCATTCCTAATTTTCCTGTTGGCACCAAAGCCTCAATATTCATACCTTCGGAGCTGGGTTATGGAAGCAGAGGATTTCCACCCGATATTCCCGCCAATGCGGAGTTGTACTTTTACGTAGAGGTAGAAGATTCATTTTATTAATTCACCACCGCTCATAGCGGTTTAAAAAAAGGACGCGATGACTGTAGACCAGTTGACGGATCTCAAGACCCGCTTGTCAGACCTGAGGAGGTATCTTTGACGTCGATAGGCGGCTATTAATCATTGAAGACAAACAACAACAATCTCTAAATCCAGCTTTCTGGGATGATCCCAAAAAGGCAGAGAATGTGTTAAAAGAACTCAAGCTACATAAGAATTGGGTGGCCAAATACGAAACAGTTGCCGAGTCAATCGAAGACCTCGAAGTGTTGGATGAATTTTGGAGAGAGGGCGAAACGACGGAAGAAGAGGTCGACAAAGCGTATGACAAAGCACTAGCGTTGATAGAAGATGCGGAGTTTAGGTCTACCCTCAACAAGGAAGAGGATGAACTTTCCGCGATCATTGAGATCAACGCGGGGGCCGGTGGTACGGAAGCATGTGACTGGGCGGAAATGCTCTATCGCATGTATGTTATGTGGGGCGAGAAAAACGGTTACAAGGTGAAAGAGTTGAACAGGACTCCTGGTGATGTTGCCGGCGTTCGTTCAGTGGAATTGGAAGTCGATGGAGATTACGCATATGGCTTGTTGAAAGGCGAGAATGGAGTGCACAGGCTCGTTCGTGTGAGCCCATACAATGCACAGGGCAAAAGAATGACTTCTTTTGCGTCGGTATTTGTCCATCCCATGATCGACGATCGCATTGAGGTAGAAGTCAACCCGGCAGATCTCGATTGGGATACCTTTCGGTCGAGTGGTGCTGGTGGACAGCACGTCAACAAAACTGAATCCGCAGTCAGGCTGAGACACCTGCCTTCCGGAATCGTTGTCGAATGCCAGGAAGAGAGGTCGCAGCATATGAATCGCGACAAAGCTATACAAATGCTGAAATCGAGGCTCTACGAACGTGAACTGGAGCAAAAACGCGCTGAAAAAGCAGCCATCGAATCCGGTAAAATGAAAAACGAATGGGGCTCACAGATAAGATCTTATGTATTGGATGACCGCCGCGTGAAGGATCACCGTACCAACCACCAAACGCCACAAACGGATGCAGTCCTAAATGGCGATATCGATGATTTTTTAAAAGCCTTTCTCATGTGGGAGGGAAGGGATAATTGATACACACTGAAATTGAAGCGAATGAATTCTTGGCGATTTAGTATGTCCATCGTTTTTTCAATACTTTTTCTGTGGACGGTGAATGACGTCGATGCTCAACATTCGGTAGCCAGGCGCTGGAGTGAGGTACTGCTCGAGGGTATCAGAAACGACTTTGCACGCCCAACTGTTCATGCCAGAAACTTGTGGCACGCATCCATCCTCATGTATGATTCCTGGGCCGTGTATGAACAGGATGCCAGGACCTATTTTATTGGAAACGAGGTAGCCGGATTTACCTGTCCCGAAGTCGATATCGTCATACCCGACGAAGTATCAGAAAAAGAGACAGCACAAGAAACCGCTATGTCGTATGCCATGATGACGCTTATGAAACACCGGTTTGAGAGATCGCCTGGATACTTTGAAATCGACCAACTGGTTGAAGAACTGATGGTAAACTTGGGCTACGATCCCGCCTATGTCAACAACGATTATGCCCTTGACAGTTTTCCGGGGGCCCTTGGGATACACATGGCAGAATGTATTATTGAATTTGGCCTTATGGACGGCTCCAACGAACAAGGCCAATACGAAAATCTATATTATGAGTCTGTAAATCCACCATTAATCGTAGGTTTTCCTGGAAACCCAGATATAGTTGATCCCAATCGTTGGCAACGTCTGACGCTCGACGTTTTCATCGATCAGGGTGGCAATGTGATACCCTTCAATACCCCTGATTTTCTAAGTCCAGAATGGGGTAATGTTGTACCCTTCGCCCTGAGTGAGGACGACCTGACCACCTATCAGCGCGAAGGAGAGTACAAAGTTTACCACGATCCCGGTAGTCCCCCAATGCTTGAAAATGGTGATGAGGGCTACCTGCCCGACGAATACCGGTGGAGCTTTGCCGTGGTAGCTGTGTGGTCCGGACACCTGGACCCAGCGGATGGTGTCATGTGGGATATCTCGCCGAATTCGATCGGTAACAACCCTGATCTTCCGGTTGATTTTGAAGACCATCGCACTTTTTATAACCTCATCGAAGGAGGAGATGCGAGCCAGGGATGGCGTGTCAACCCTAAGACAGATGAACCCTATCCGGTTCAAATGGTTCCCAGGGCGGACTATGCAAGAGTGTTGGCCGAGTTTTGGGCCGACGGACCAGATTCTGAAACACCTCCGGGACATTGGTATACCATCCTCAATAAGGTGATGGATCATCCCGATTTTGAAAGAAAATACAAGGGAGAAGGAGAGGAACTCGATGAATTGGAATACGATGTAAAGGCCTATTTCATGCTGGGTGCAGGTATGCACGATGTGGCCATAACGGCCTGGGGGATCAAGGGATGGTACGATTACCTGCGACCGGTATCCGCAATCAGACACATGGCAGACCTCGGACAGAGCAGCGACCCGGACCTTCCCAGTTTCAATCCTCGTGGAATACCACTGGTAGAGGGACACATAGAAGTGGTCATGGAAGGGGACAGTCTTGCCATGGTGAACCCCGGTAACGTCGGGAAAATCAAATTGTATGCCTGGAGAGGACCTGACTTTATTGAGAACCCCGATACAGATGAAGCAGGGGTCGGCTGGATCCTGGCAGAAAACTGGTGGCCTTACCAAAGACCTTCATTTGTTTCACCACCCTTTGCTGGGTATATTTCCGGACATTCCACCTATTCGAGGGCAGCTGCAGAAATTTTAACAATGTTGACAGGAGACCCCTATTTTCCTGGGGGAGTCGGCGAATTTGAGGCGAAGAAAAATGAATTTTTGGTTTTTGAAGACGGACCAAGTGTTGATATGACCCTGCAGTGGGCCACATACAGGGATGCCAGCGACCAAACGAGTTTGTCAAGGATTTGGGGTGGGATCCATCCCCCGGCAGATGACATACCCGGCAGGTTGATTGGCATTGAAATCGGCCATGATGTATTCGAAAAGGCGGATGACTTATTTAAATCTTTGTCGGTTGCTACTGACGAACTCCTGGACGACCTTTCGCTAAGAGTATATCCGAATCCCATCGGAGCCGGACAGAAACTGGTTATAGAAACGGACGGAGATATACCCGATTTTGGTGAAGTACAACTATTCGACGGAAGAGGACAGCAAATATTTCAGAAACCTTTAAAATTAAGTCGCAGTTTGCCCAGATCAGAAATGATATTACCCGCAATACCCGCAGGATTGTATCACCTCAGACTCACAGGACCTTCAGGCACTGTAAACCGCCAACTTGCCATTCTCTCAAACTAAGCAAGGGCGTTTATAGCGAAAGTATCCTCGCCATTTCGAGGTGATCCGGGTTCATCACTTTTTCTTTGTTGATGGCCGCTTTGAAGGGTGTAAAAACCACCTTGTCGCTGAGAATACCGACAGCCACGTTTTTCTTGCCCGCCAGTAATGCTTTGACCGCGTGATATCCATAACGCGAGGCAAGAACGCGATCCCTGGCCGATGGAGAGCCACCGCGCTGCAGATGCCCGATGATCGTCACTTTAGCTTCAATATTGTCTCTTTCTTTTAAGATCTTCGCTATCTCAATCGCGCTGCCTGTCTTATTACCTTCGGCAACGACTACCATATTAAATAGTTTTTTCCTTCGGGCGGATTTCTTCAACATATCGGAAAGTTCGTTTATCTGTGATTCCAGTTCTGGAATAAAAATAAAGCTCGCCCCCGTTCCGACACCTGTACTTAGAGCAATATAACCTGCATGACGCCCCATGACCTCGATGAGAAACAACCTGTTGTGACTGTCTGCCGTATCCCTGATTCGGTCGATGGCTTCAATGGCAGTGTTGACAGCGGTATCGAAGCCAATGGTGTAGTCAGTACCGAAAATATCATTGTCAATGGTACCGGGTAGTCCGATGAATGGGATGTCGTATTTGTCCGTGAATACCATAGCACCGGTATAGGTGCCATCGCC
>JBFKOL010000101.1:0-12539 GCA_041628815.1 Saprospiraceae bacterium
ATGCTGATGGACGAAGAAGGCATTCGAAAGCCGGGAGGAGAAAACTATGACTTAGATGTTGATGGGCTCAAGGTTTATACGACCATTGATACCAGATACCAGCGACATGCCGAAAAGGCCATGCTTGACCATATGCGTACTCTTCAGAAAACATTTCTTGAACATCGCAAAAACAGCGATCCATGGACATATCAGCGAGAAGAAACCTCCCGGGAGGTGCGGGATGCCACGCTAAAAGGCCTTGTAGAACAAACTGAACGATATGAGAAATTGAGAAGACGTTACCTTTCTGAGCCGATCGAAGAACTGGTCTCGCAAATTGAAGGTGCCAGATTTTATAACATCGATATACGCAGGTGCCTCCAGGCTGAAAAGGATAGTCGCTATCTGGATGGCCTAAGAGAGCAGGGCATGATCTCTATGGATCAAAAGAACATCTATACTGAAGTCCTGAACCATCGCGATTGGTTGCGCCTTAAAAAAGCCTGGCAGGATCTTGAGGCAGCCACGGAAAAATCCTTTCGCGAGCCATGCCGAATGGAGGTCTTTACCTATGATGGTCCGGCCATGATGGAGATGAGTCCGCTTGACTCTATAAAATACATGGCCATGCACCTTCAGCTTGGATCCTTAGGGATGGATCCCAAGAATGGACATATTAAGTATTGGGTTGGGGGCATCGACTACAGGCACTGGAAGTATGATCATGTCACCTCCAATCGCCAGGTAGGATCAACCTTCAAACCCTTTGTCTATACAGCTGCCATCCAAAGTGCTTATTCTCCTTGTTTTCCTGTCCAGGACATCCAATACACCATTCCTGCCGCCGACAGGAATTTTGGTTTAATGGAGAGTTGGTCACCAAAAAATTCACGAGGAGAATTCAGTGGTGAAGAGGTGACGCTTAAAGAAGGACTCAGGCAGTCTCTCAACTCTGTATCTGTTTGGCTGATGATCAATTTGGAATCTGTGAATAAGGTGGCCGATGTGGCTGAAAGGATGGGCATAAGCCGTGATAAAATTCCACCTTTCCCATCCATTGCACTGGGCACCCCAGATCTGTCGGTGTATGAAATGACTGCAGCCTATTCTACTTTTGCCAACAATGGTATCTATAGTCAACCTGTTTTCATCGATCGCATCGAAGACAGAAGCGGAATGACCATATATCAAAGTAAGCCGTCACAAAAAGATGCAATAAGTCCCACACATAATTATGCCATGGTTGACATGTTGCGCTACGCCGGGTCAAGCATCAGCCATGAGATCAAATCTGACTTTGGTGGTAAAACGGGTACCACCAATGATCATGTTGACGGCTGGTTCATGGGCATCACTCCACACCTTGTGTCCGGGACCTGGGTAGGTGGAGACTATCCGTGGATAAGATTCCTTCATATTGGCCTTGGCCAGGGTGCCGTAATGGCCAGACCCTTCTTCGTCCATCTTATGAAGGCCATCGAGTCGGATCCGGAAATAAATTTAGACCTGACAGCTACTTTCCCAATACCCCAGGATATGGATATAGAACTCGACTGTGAAAAATACAAAGCCCTGCGCATTAAAAAATTGAGAGAAGATGAATTGCACGATGAATTCAATGAAATGTAACCATCGAATGTTAACCCCGCTTTTTTTCTTTCAGGTGCTCCTAGTCGCGGTTCTTGTTTAATTTTGCCGTATGGCAATGTCGATAAAGACTGTCCTTTCCAGTTTGCGAAGACGCAGTAAGGCTGTCTGGCACAATCCTAAATCCAAGATTTACCTCAAATGGATTGCTATGTCTCTTTGGGTCCTTACCCTGGCAGGCTTTCTTACCGGGTTGATCGTAATGGTCGTTGTGGCAAACTCGGATCTTCCGGATTTTGAAGATCTGGAAAATCCGCAATACGACCTCGCTTCCGTCATCTATGATACACAAGGAATTCCATTTGGGAAATACTATATTGAAAACAGGGAATTCGTGCCTTTCGAGGACTTATCCCCAAACGTGGTGAACGCCTTGCTGAGTGTTGAAGACGTGCGGTATTTTAAACATGCCGGTATTGATGCTAAAGCACTTCTGCGCGTTGCATTCAAGTCAGTCCTGCTTCAGAGAGAGTCTTCAGGAGGAGGAAGCACAATCACGCAGCAGCTTGCCAAACTCCTTTTCAAACGTCCAAGTCTTTCTGGTAAAAGTCGCTTCAACAGGATGGTCACTTTGGCAACCACTAAGTTCAAGGAATGGATAACCGCGGTTAAGCTGGAAAAGAGATATACCAAGGAAGAGATCGTTGCCATGTACCTGTCTAAGTTTGAATTCATCAACGGTGCTCACGGCATTCAGTCTGCGGCAAAGATCTATTTTGACAAGGATCAGTCGGATCTGGATATCGTGGAGGCGGCGACCCTGGTAGGTATGCTCAAGAACCCGGCATTGTACAATCCGGTACGCTTTCCTGAAAAGTCACGGGGCCGCCGGAATGTAGTTCTTTTGATGCTTCATGAAAATGATCATATTACCCGGGCTGACAGGGACAGCATGTGGACACTGCCGGTTGATATGACCCGTTTTAGAAGAAGCTCTCAAAGTGAAGGACTCGCTCCTTATTTTAGAAGTGAACTCACCAAATACCTGAGAGACCTGCTGTTACAGGATCAGTACATGGATCCAGACGGCGAAGTCTATGACATCTACCGAGATGGCTTAAAAATTTATACAACCATTGATGTCCGCTACCAGGAGTTGGCGGAAGCTGCAGTTCTTAGACATATGGCCGATATCCAATCGCGTTATTGGCGCGTATGGCGGGGTATGGACCCCATCTCTTTCGAGGCTAATGGAGAACAGCGCCGTTTGCGTTTGCAAAGCATAGAGCGAAGGATCCGTGATTCTGACTTCTATCGCGGTTTGTATGAGAAGTATTTTGGGAAATTGAGTGAAGAAAGCGTTGATCAATTCGGTATTGAGCTTCGAGAACCTACAGTCAGGAGGCTGATGGAAAGCGAACAATATCTTTCGGAAATACCAGCGGACAAGAAACCTTCTTTCCAAAGAATGATGGATGGATCATTCTGGGACAGGGTAACTGCCGCCTGGGAAAGATTTAATTTCGACCTGGATAACGAGATGGCAGAGGAAATCGAAGATGTCATCTTCGCCTACAACGAACAAGGAGAAGAGATCAAAAAGATGTCCAGAAGAGATTCGGTAATTCATCTGATGAGGCATCTACAGGCTGGACTTCTTTCCGTAGACCCAACCACTGGTCAGATAAAGGCATGGGTGGGTGGCATAGGCCACAAATATTTTAAGTATGATCACGTGACCATGCGCCGACAGGTGGGATCTACCATTAAACCCTTTGTTTATGCCACGGCTATGGCGGTCCAGGGTATTCCTCCATGCCAGGAATTTAGCGATGTACAATATACCATTGCACCGGGTGATGCAGATTTTAATGTTGACGCTGAGTGGTCACCATCCAATGCCAATGGTCTTTTTACGAAAAATAAATACAACCTTTACCAGGGTCTTCTCTATTCAAAGAACTCAATCACGGTGAGGATAGTCAAGGAAATGGGTACTGTCGAACCTATCAGGGATCTTTTGCACAACGTGGGTATTGACAAGTACGACAGACTTCCCGGTGGAAGGCTGGTAGTACCTGAAGTTCCCTCTTTGTGTCTGGGATCTGTCGACCTTTCACTCATAGAAATGGTAGGAGGATATACCACGTTTGCGAATAATGGTGTTTTTTCCAAACCTTACTTCATAGAGCGCATCGAGGATAAGAACGGCCGGGTCATATACCAGGGTTCGGTCAACCAGAAACGGGCCATCAATCCGCTTTACAATGCGGTGATGGTCGACATGTTGCGCAACAATACCGGTGGGCGATTTGGTTTGGGTCTCAAAAGTGATAACGGCGGAAAAACCGGGACGACCAATGATTACGCAGATGGATGGTTCATCGGTGTCACTCCAAAGCTGGTCACAGGAATCTGGGTAGGTGGTGACGAGAAATGGGTACGATTTTTTACTTTGGATGATGGTCAGGGTTTTGTCATGGCACGACCTATTTTTCAGTATTATATGCAGGCTGTAGAAGGTGATGAGGAGATTGCTTTCGATACCGACATACAGTTTCCCGAACCACCACCCGGTTATCAGAATCTGGTGGATTGTACCAGATACAAACAGGAAGATCCGGATGAAGAAAGAGCAGAGCGAATGCAGGAAAAGCTGGACCTAGATGAATTTGTAGATGATGAATTCAGCGATGAATTTGAACAAATTGAAACGGATAGAGATACCCTTATACGATTACACTGAAACTATATAAGAATGAAAGCACATCAAGCAAACTTATTCAACTCGATCACCCTTATTGTTATCGGTGCCTGGGGGGCTGCTGCCACAAGCCTCAATTCTATGACCGCACTTATCCCGGTAGTAGGCGGCATACTGCTGCTTCTTTGTCAAAATGGCGTCAAGAACGAAAACAAAACCATAGCACACATCGCCGTGGTGTTGACGTTGATTCTTGTGGTTGGACTGGTTAAACCTTTTTCATCAGCATTGTCAGATGGAGACAACCTTGGTGCCCTTCGGACAGGAGTGATGATCCTCACCGGCCTTCTGGCACTTGGCGCTTTTATTAAAAGCTTTATAGATGCCCGCAAGGTGCAATCCTGATGACGCGGTAAGTGCTCTCTGGACGATGGCAATAAAGATGAGGACATGACAGTTTTCTTTGATGTCATTCCGTGACCTATGAAATGTCTTTGGTATGTCCTATCGATAGTGTCTATTTCCTTCCTTACACATGTTTCATGGGCACAAAAAAGCTATGACCTTAGATTCCGGTTGGCAACACTTGATACGATAGCCCGAACCGGATGTTTCGATTTAGAGTTGCGTAACAGTGGTGAAGAAGAATGGATACTTTCCAACTACAACATTGCCATATTTTACGATACAAGTGCAGCCTGTTTTAACGATTTTTCCCTCCTTCTTGATCCGGGTATTTACGATCCAAACATCACCAATATTGAAACCAGTGCCATAGGAACACCACTTCCCTATGAAGCCAGCCTCGGATTCATACGAGCAGGCCTGGCAGCTAATATGGCAGGTGTCGTCATGGATACCGCCGGTACATGGTTGCCTACCATTAGGATTTGCTTTGACCTAAAACTGCAACCAATCACCTCTCCCAATACGAGCTTCCAGGTAAATTTCAACTCTTCCTCCTTGCAACCTTCTCTCGGAGTGCCTCCAAACATAGTCCAGGAATGGAATCCCGGCGCATTTATTTCGGATGTTATGGCCGGGCAGGTATTCGATAATTTACCTGCTCCTACCTTGAGCTCTTCATTTGTCGTAGAAGAAAATACCACATCACTTTGTTCTGATGGCATTGACAACGACGAAGACGGGCTGATCGACTGTGAAGACACTGACGGATGTTCGGCGGGAAATCCTTCTATCAATGTAATCTTGCCAGATTGCGATGGTTCCTCAGGGAGGATCAGGATCAACGCATCCGGTCCGTCGCTGAGCTATAGCATAGATGGAGGAATTTCTTTTGTTACAGACAGCATATTTGATGATCTAACCCCGGGCAATTTCGACATCGTCGTTAGAAGATTCAATATTGTCGACTGTCAATTCACATCCCCCGTGATGCTTCCGGCTCCGGATTGTTTGGAGGATACCGACGATATTTGTTCAGATGGCATCGATAATGATGGCGATGGTTTGGTGGATTGTGACGATCCGGACTGTCAGCCCATGATCGATGCAGTGGAAATTTTGCCACCAGAGAATTGTCCGGATCTCAACGATGGTTCCATCATACCCCAATCCTTGGATCTGTCGTCTGAAATCAGCATTGACAATGGGGTAAGCTATATTCCTTTTGACTCAATAACGGGAATAGGTCAGGGTATATACAATCTGGTTATAAGAAATCCGAAAACTGGCTGCCGGACTTCCTTTACAGACAATCCTATCGAGTTAATAGCTGTTGTGTCATGTATTGAAACAGGGCAGGCGTGCCGCGACAACATAGATAATGACGGTGATGGATTGGTTGATTGTCAGGATGGAGATTGTGCAGGTGAACAAAACTGTATGACACCGGGCACCTTTTATTTTCCAAACGCTTTTGTCCCTGAAGGACAAACCAATAATCGTTTTGGAATGTATACGCCGGCTGACGAACCAATAACCATTCTTCGGCTGACTGTTTTCAATCGGTGGGGTGGGCAGGTGTATTCAGTTGTGAATGTCCTTTCTTCGGATCCGGGTCACCGGTGGGACGGCAGGGAACAAGGCACTGCTGTGCCTACAGGCGTTTACGTTTACCAATGCGTTTATCGAGAAAATGGTGTCGAAAAGACATCGTACGGGAGTGTGACCGTCATTAATTGATAAGACGCCCGACCATTGTCCTACAGTTTTTCTATTTTGACCTTTTATCGTAACCGCAGAATGAGATTATATCTGTTCTTAATTTTCTTTTTGGTGGCGGCAGTTGCGGATACCCAATCGCTGTGGATCTCGTCGGAAACATCTGATGTCAATACGGTGGATCTTTTGGAGTTGCCTGTACAGGATAACAGTGTACTTTTCGCCTCTGCAAGGTCTTCTTCGGGGCGCGGGTCGCCAAAGGTTTTCGCCTTTCCTGTACAGGTCTCAGTCGGAATAAAAAACCACGGCACCTGGGAGAGCACAAGATCAGGCCGGATGGTCTGGCGTCAACGCATTCGTTCTGAAGGTGCCTATTCGATGAATGTGGCATTTACCAATTTTAACCTTCCGGAGACTGGAGTGATGTTTCTCTATGATGTGAACAAAACGCATGTTATCGGGCCAATCAGTGCCAAAGACAATGATGTTCACAGGGAATGGTGGTCACCCATTTTGCCATTTGACGAGATGGTTGTAGAAGTGCAGGTGGAGGAATACCAACAAGACCTGCTGGACTTTCATATTCGTCAGGTCAACCATGACTTTAGTGGATTGGGATCTTTGCTTTCAGGGTCCTGCAACCTGGATGTCGTATGTGGTGAGGAAGATGGCTATGGATTTCTCGAAGACTATCGCGATGTTATTCAAAGTGTAGGATTGTTTTTACTTGAAGGATTTCAACTTTGTTCCGGATTTTTAATCAATAATACCCGAAACGACTGTAGCCCTTATTTCCTTACTGCATATCACTGCGATGTGACACCTGCAAATGCAGCATCAGTTGTGGTCTATTGGAATTATCAGAATTCATTCTGCCGGATACCTGGAAGTGTAGAGAGCGGAGGTGTGGGAGATGGCACATTCGATATGTTTAACTCGGGGGCAGAGGTGGTGGCAGGTGATGAATTTCTCGATTTTCGATTGTTGAGACTGGATGATGAAGTAGACCCCGAGACTCAGCCTTTTTTTGCTGGGTGGGACGTAGAAGGAGAAACCTTCGACTCGACGATTTGCGTTCATCACCCCAACGGCGACGAGAAAAGGATAAGTTTCGACTTCGACCCCCCCACTGTATTGGCCCAGGAAAAATTTGTGCGGGTGGAAGACTGGGATATCGGCACGACGGAGGAGGGCTCCTCTGGATCTCCACTTTTCAGCCAGGACAAATTGGTGATAGGATTGTTGTCTGAAGGACTGGCATCGTGCCAAAATGACTTACTTGATGATTTTGCCTCTTTAAAGTTGGCCTGGGAGGGTGGGGGAACTCCTGAAACAAGGCTGAAGGACTGGCTGGACCCGGATAATACCGGCACAAAAAAATTAGCAGGAAAAAATTGTGCAAGGGCAATTGTTGCAGACAAGTCCTCACATCTTCTTTGTGCGTCCATCCAAAGAAAAGATTCCGTCACGGTAAGTATCCAATCCGGGTTTGAGTCGGGGGCAGAACTAATGGTTATGGCAGAGGTAGAAGGACTTACAGTGACCATTGATCGTGACAGCATATTTCCAGGCTCAAGTGCACTGGCCATTTTTGAATTGGATGAAATGTTCAATTCGCCATCAGCCAGCTTTGGTCTTGTTGCCAGGAACGGAAACGACCAGAGCGCAATAGAGATTTTGTTAAGGTTTGAATACGAGGTGCCATCCGTCCCAGATCTCCTGGTGCCGGAAAACAATGCTTCCATCCTGGAGACAGACCTTTTCTTGCAATGGGAGTCCACTGGCGCCACTTACGAGATCCAACTTTTTACTGATACGGCCGAGTCCCCGCTACTGGTCCATTCCGGGTTGAGAGAAACATCTCTGTCCGTTTCAAACCTGGTACCTGGGCAAAATTATTTCTGGAGGGCAAAAGCCAACAATGTTTGTGGCGCCAGCGGTTTTGGAGCGTTTTCATCTTTTGAAATTGTGGATATCGTTTGTAATCGTCATACATCCGATCACGATCCCATCGCGATACCTGAAGTTGTAGGTTCTATCGAATCCACCATTATGGTGCCGGTTATTTCCGGCGTGATCAGCGATGTCAATGTCATCGACGTAAGGGGTAGACATACCTATCTGAGGGATTTACAAATCCAGGTTGTTAGCCCGAGCGGTAAGGTGGTCGACCTTGTCGTAAATCCATGTTTTGATGAAGATAATTTCTTCGCAAGCTTTGATGATGAAAGTGAAGCACTCGTTCTTGATTGTCCCTTTGACGAGGGAAAAACTTACAAACCCAAAAGTCCACTTTCGTCTTTTGACGGTGAACAAGCTGGCGGAATCTGGAAATTAGTCATCGATGACCAGGTGAATATGGATGGAGGCACTTTTTTATCCTGGGGACTTGAGATATGTGTAGATCAACGAGATGCAAGAAGCATTTCCTTCACATCGGCACAACTGTTTTATTGTAGCAAGAGCATTGAACCATTACTTGTCGAAGGGATCCTTTCTGATAATTTCAACGGTAATGTTCAGTTATCGGTATTGGACGAAAGTGGAAATACCATTGCATCTTCATTTGAGCCCACGACTTTGATGAGTCTGGATACTTTCGTTCTCATTATTGATGATTCTGATGCTTTGCAGGATCTGAATTCCCTGCGCATTACAGCAGAGAGCGATGGCACATCAGATATTTTTACAATCCCTTTGATAAGAGAAGGAGGCCCAAGTGAGGCTCAGCTGCTTTTGCCTAAAAACAATGAGATAGAAGTTGACAGGCAGACCACCTTCACATGGGATGTATTAGACGATGTGGACGATGTCAGATTGGTACTTTACAAGGATGATCAACGGAATGAAATTGTTTTAGACACCATATTGAGACCAACAGAGTATACCCTGGACTTTAGGCTGGAGAAACAAACCAAGTATTGGTGGGAAGTGATTACTCTGGGCCAGTGCGCGGATACCGGATCACAACTGTTCTCTTTCACTACTGAGATGTCGGTATCTGTCAATGATGTCGAGAAACGTCCCTTTACCTTTTATCCAAATCCAGCCAGTAATAGGGTTTTTATCGACGTTAACCCTGGAGAAGAGGTCTTTGTAGAATTCTGGTCAATAACCGGACAGTTAATAATGAAAGCGGACATTTATAAATCGAGGGAGGCCATAGATGTGTCTATCCTGGAAGATGGAGTTTACCTGCTTTTGGTGAGAACAAGAGATAGCATGCATACGCAGAAGATCGTTTTGCAGCGTTGAATCATTCCTTATTGGCAAGTTGTCCGCAGGCTGCATCGATGTCCTTGCCACGGCTTTTTCGGACTGTTACCATAATGCCATGTCTTCTCACTTCAGCAGCAAATTGATCTACCGTAATGCTGTCTGACTTTTCAAAAGTCACCCCGTCAATCGGATTGTACTCGATAATATTGACCAACACGGGAAATCGCTTACAAAGGTTGACGAGATTTTGTGCATCTGCTGGAGTGTCATTAAAGTTTTTGAAGGCAATGTATTCAAAACTGATTTTGTTGCGGGTCTTTTTGTAGTAGCAGGATAGGGCTTCCATCAGTGCTTCGAGATTGTTTTGAGCATTGATTGGCATAATCTCGTTGCGCTTCTTGTCATCAGCAGCATGTAGCGATAGAGCCAGGTTGACCTTGGTGTTATCATCGGCCAATCGTTTGATCATTTTTGCGATGCCTGCCGTGCTCACTGTAATTCTCTTAGCGGAAAATCCAAGTCCATGTGGTGATGAAATGTGCGAAATACTGTCCATTACATGCTTGTAATTCAGAAGGGGTTCGCCCATACCCATGAATACGATGTTGGTCAAGGGTTTTCCAAAGCGTTCGAGACATTGTTGATTTACCAACCGGACCTGGTCAACGATTTCTGCAGGTTCCAGGTTGCGCATTCGCTGCATTTGACCCGTAGCACAGAATTTGCAACTGAGGCTGCAACCCACCTGCGAAGATACACAAGCGGTAAATCGGCTGTCATCAGCAACGGGAATCAAGACGCTTTCTACGAGATACCCGTCATGAAGACGAAATCTCGTCTTGATGGTGCCATCTGTGCTTTGCTGGATCAGGTCTGTGACAATGGGCCTGATGGTGAAGTGTTCGTTGAGTACATAACGCAGGGACTTGCTGAGATTCGACATCCCGTCAAAATCAGTTACTCCTTTTTGCCAGAGCCACTGAAGTATTTGCCGGCTTCGGAACGCGGGTTCGCCCAAAGAAGCCATCGCTTCCTCCAATTGCTTCGGAGCCAGTAAGCGGATATCTTTTTTCTCCATTGTACCTTCCATAATGCAAAAATGGCACTTTTCAGTTCAATAAAATGCATGATGCTTTCCTTCGTTCTATCTTCGGGTTCACTTTGACAAGACATGGATATCTACACGAGAAGGTCCAATATGAAGATCATACTCGGGATAATGGGCCTGACCATTCTCGTAGTGACGATCCTGTATTCCAACTATCTCGCCAGGAATCTTGCCATCAGCGAAGAAAAGAATACCCGTATCTACAAAATGGCCCAGGACTTCCTCAATAATTCTGAAGACTTCGATGCTGATATCGAGATCCAGACGGAGATCATCTCCAATTTTGAGGTGCCTGTCATCCTGGAAAAGACAGATGGCACACTCGAGGGATACAACTGGAGTCTTGAAAGAAATACCGATAGCCTGTTCCTCGAACGCAAAAGAGCTGCCTTTCTGTCAGAAGGTAAAGAACCCATATTCAGCCGGCTCAGCAAGGATAAAGTATATGTATTCAACACACCCTTATTGACGAGGATCAAGTATTTTCCACTTATCCAGGTATTACTTGTAAGCATATTTGTAGCCCTTGGATATTACTTGTTCAATACCTCTCGAATTGCAGAACAGAACAGGGTATGGGCGGGAATGGCCAAGGAGACTGCCCATCAGCTTGGGACACCAATCAGCGCCATCCTCGCTTGGGTAGAGCACTTGCGCGACACCAGTGCCGGCAACGATGCTCAACTCGAAGTGATCGATGAATTGAGTACTGACGTGAATCGCCTGGAACTCATTGCTGATCGATTTTCAAAAATTGGTTCATCTCCAGAACTCGAAAAGACCAATATCTATGTACAGCTTGACGAAATAAAGAATTACATGATCAAACGTGCTTCGCGTAATGTGAAATTCGACTTTCCCATACCTGGCGATGAACTTTATGTTTCACTGAATAGACATCTTTTTGATTGGGTGCTCGAAAACCTGATAAGGAATGCACTTGACGCAATGAGAGGTAAAGGAACCATCACGGCCAAAGTATACGAGGAGGAGGACACAGTATCTGTTGATTTGTCTGATACAGGGAAGGGTATTCCTGCTTCCAAACAAAAGATGGTCTTTCAGCCTGGTTATTCTACTAAGAAGAGAGGTTGGGGATTGGGTTTGTCACTTGCCAAAAGAATCATTGAAAATTATCACAAAGGAAAGATCTTTGTAAAACATTCCAAGATCAATGAAGGCACAACGTTTACGATCCGCCTGCCAAGGTATCCTTAGGCTTTGGATGACAGTGGCATGTTGCCAGGTATCGTTTGCACAGGATCTTCTCGTGACTGACGAAAAGGGTACGCCACTGATAGGTGTGGAAGTTTTTACTGATGACTTTAATGTTGCCGGTGTCACCAATTCCGACGGTATTTTTAGGCTTAACAGGACCGTCACGCATCTCAGTTTTAACTACCTGGGATACGAAAGGAAACGTTTGAGCCAGGCCGAGATAGTCAAGCGTGATTACCTGATTGTATTAAGACCGGTATCACAGCTTATAGAAGAAGTGATCATACTGGGCAGAAATGAAGTACGCCAAGAAGAAATACCTTTCAGGATAGAGACAGTAACCAAGGAAGAAATCGCAAGTACCCAGCCCCAGACGTCGGCAGATGCACTGCACCAACATGGTGGTGTTTTTGTTCAGAAAAGCCAAATGGGAGGAGGCAGCCCGGTGATCCGGGGCTTTGAAGCGAATCGCGTATTACTGGTAGTCGACGGGGTACGCATGAACAATGCAATCTACCGGAACGGGCACCTGCAGAACGCCATCACGGTAGACCAGGCTATCCTCGACAAAATGGATGTGATATTTGGACCAAATTC